>JAFSUV010000023.1 GCA_017450425.1 Kiritimatiellia bacterium | reverse complement strand
GGCCCTCCCGCGCTCGCGCTGCTGCGCGCCGCGGCGGTTGCGGTGCGGGAGTCGCGCCGGCGCGGGGAGCGGTTCGACATCCTGTTTTCGGCCAACGACGCAAACGGCGTGGCGCTCCCGCTGCGCATCGCGCTCGCGCTCAAGGCCGCAAGGCGCCTCATCGTGTTCGCCCACAAGCTCCCGTACCCGTACTTCCTCAAACTGCTCGCGCCGAAAGCGCACCGGATCGTGTGCGTGAGCGCGGCGGTCGCCCGCGGCTTCGACGAAGCGGGCTTTGGCGGGCGCACCATCGTGCAATACGGCGTCGTCAACGCCGGAGCGTGGCATCCGGCGGCCGAAGAACCGCCGGCGGACGGGGAGGAAAAGCGCAGCGGGCTGCGGTTTTGCGTGTTCGGCTCGCTGGACAGCGAATGGAAGGGGGCGGACACCGCGCTCAAGGCGTGGCGGCTCCTGCCCGAAGCGTTCCGCGCCGAAAACGAGCTGCACCTCGTGGCGTATTCGAAGGCGCCGGACTTTTCGGGCGAAACCGGGGTCGTCGCGCACGGCTGGCAAAGCGGGGCGGACGCGCCGGCGCTTTTGCGCTCCATGGACGCGGTCCTCACGCCGTCGCGCGACCCGAAGCGGCTCATGGAGACGTTTTCTCAGGCCGTCGTGCAGAGCATGCTCACGGCGCTTCCGGTCATCCACACCCCGATACCGGTCTTCAAGGAAAAATTCGACGACGGCGGCGGCATCGAGGCAAGCACGCCGCAGGAGTTCGCGGCGGCGATGCAGGCGCTCGCGGGGGATCCGGCGCTGAGGCGCCGCCTCGGCACGGAGGGGCGGCGCACCGCGCTGCAGCGCTACATCTGGCTTTTCGGTGCGTTCGAGCGCTCCGTCCTCGACCCCGCCGCCGCGCACGGAGCGGATTGAATATTTTTCCGCTATAATGCGTCTCAAGGCTTTAATCGTGGAATACGCTTTTTTCAAATGATCGTCCGAGAGCCAGTCCGGCGAATGACCCCGCGAAACGCTGTCCAGCGCATCGGGCAGTGGTTCATTTCCGTCATTGCCGAGACGGGGCGCGCCGCCGCGATCTGCATCGGGGCCATCGCCGCGATGCGCCATGCGCACGAGCCGCGCATGCGGCGCGAAATCGTGCGCCAGATGCACGTCTGCGCGGTAAAGAGCCTTCCCGTCGTTTCGGTCGTCGCGTTCTTCATCGGCATGATCCTCGCGCTGCAGATCGGGATAGAGCTGCGCACCTACAACCAGGAGGCGCTCACCGGCGCGGCGGTCATGGCCTCGATGCTCCGGGAAATGGGACCGTTCATGGCCGGCCTCGTGCTTGCGGCGAGCGTCGGCGCCGCGATGGCGGCGCAGGTCGGCACCATGATGGTCAACGAGGAAATCGCGGCGCTCGAAATAATGGACATCGACCCCGTGCGCTTTCTCGTGATGCCGCGCATGGCGGCGATGGCGCTCGCGGTGCCGATGATGTCGTTCTACACGTGCGCCCTCGGCGTGCTGGGCGGCGCGGTGGTGAGCCACACGCAGCTCGCGGTGCCGTGGGTCTCGTATTTCCGCAACGCCATGGACTTCGCGAGCACGAAGGCGCTCTACGTGGGGCTCTTCAAGGCGTTCCTCTTCGGTTTCGTCATCGTGACGGTGTCCTGCTACGAAGGATTCCGCACCGAGCACGGCGCCGTGGGCGTTGGCATGGCGACGCGGCGGAGCGTCGTGTCGAACTTCCTCCTCATCCTCGTGGTCGGGTACTTCGTGACCCGTCTTTTCTACTAGCGGAAGGGGCGCGGCGTGATCCGGTTCGAAAACGTATCCAAGACGTTCGGGGGCGGCAAGCGGGTCCTCGACGGCGTTTCGTACGAAATCGAGCGCGGCGAGATATTCACCATCGTCGGGCCGTCCGGCACCGGCAAGAGCGTGTCCCTCAAGCACATGATCCGCCTGCTCACGCCGGACAGCGGGCGCGTCTGGGTGGAGCGCGACTGCGTGAGCGAAGCCTCCGGGCGCGACCTCTCGCGCATAAGATCCCGCTTCGGGTACCTCTTCCAGAGCGCGGCGCTGCTCGCGTGGATGGACGTTTACGACAACGTGGCGCTGCCCCTGCGCGAAAAAACGTCCCTCACCGAAGGCGAAATCGAGCGCAAGGTGCTCGCGGCGCTCGAAGCCGTGGGGCTGGGCGGCGAAGGCGCGGCCATGCCGGCCGACCTCTCGGGCGGGATGCAAAAAAGGGCGGGCCTCGCGCGCGCCATCGTGACGGAGCCGGAGATCGTGCTCTACGACGAGCCCACGTCCGGGCTCGACCCCGTGACAAGCCGCCGCATCGACGAGCTCATTTCCGACCTTTCCTCGCGCCTCGGCATCACGTCGGTCGTCGTGACGCACGACCTGCACAGCGCGCTTTCGATTTCGACCCGCATAGCGATGCTCGGCGGCGGCAAAGTGCTGTCGATCGAGCCGCCGGAATCTTTCATACACTCGCCGCTGCCGCAGGCGAGGGCGTTCCTCGACGCCCAATACATCACCCGACGCGGCGCATGGGAAAACGCAGGCCGCGAAGCGGCGCACCGGGAGGCAAAGAATCAATGAGCTCTAGGAGTGGCAACGGCGAACTCGCCGTGGAAATGGCGGTCGGGGCGCTCGTCGCCCTCGTGTTCGCGGGGCTTGCGGTTTTCACGATAGCGATTTCCGGCAAGAACCTTTTCGACAAGAACGTGTTCGCGATCGAGGTCGTGATGCCGGACGCCATGGGCCTGCGCCCGAACGACCCTGTGATCGCGCGCGGCACCACGGTGGGCGCCGTGAAGGGCGTCCGCTACGAGCGCGACGGCGTGCACGTGCAGGCGCAGCTCGAAGCGCCCGTGGAGTTCCACGAGGGGTATTCCGTCACGGTCGTCGCGACTTCGATCCTCGGCGGCAGGCAGCTCGTGCTCAAGGAGGGCGACACCTCGGCGCCGGTCGTCACTGACGTGACGGCGCTCGTCGGCGAAAAGCCGTCGGACCTCATGGAGGACGCCGCGGCGTCGGTCGCGAAGGTCCGCGACTTCCTCGAGACGGACGCCCTCGACAACTTCCGCGCGTTTTCCGAATCGATAAAGACGGTCGGCGCACGGCTCGAAAACGGCGAAGGGTCGCTCGGCAAACTGCTCTCGGCGGACGACTCGGCGTACCAGGATCTGCGCGCCACGCTGGCCAACCTCAAGGCGATATCGGAGCGCCTCGAAACCGGCGAAGGCACCCTCGGACGGCTTCTCTCCTCCGACGACTCTCTCTACCGCAACCTGGACGGCACCATCACGGACGTGCGCGAAGTCATCGACGACGTCCGCGAGGCGAACACCCTCTCCACCGCCGTTTCGATCATCCTGGGCGGGTTTTAGCGGCAGACGTCGGGATGGCGGCGGACATGGAGCTCAAGGACAAGGTGGCGCTCGTCACGGGCGGGGCGAAGAGGCTGGGGCGGGAAATCGCGCTGGCGCTCGCGCGGGAGGGGTGCGACATCGTGGTGCACTACCGCTCTTCGCGAGAGGAGGCGGACGGCGTGGCGGCCGAAATCCGCGACCTCGGGCGGCAGGCCTGGTGCGTCTGCGGCGACTTTTCCAACGTTTACGGCCCGGACATCGCGATGAACACGGCCTGGGACCTCGCCGGATGGGTTGACATACTCGTCAACAACGCCGCCGTTTTTTCGCGCGACGCCCTGGAGGACGCCCCGGTGGAAAAATGGGAGGAGCTGTGGCGCGTGAACACCTTGGCGCCGGTCCTGCTCGCCCGCAGGATGCAGGCGCTTGCCGCCAAGAGCGACATCCTCCCCGGCGACTACTGCGGCCGCATCGTGAACGTGCTCGACAGGACGGTCTCCGGCCTCTCCGCCAAGATTCCCTATTGGATCACGAAAAAATCGCTCGAGGCGTTCACGGCCGCCGCCGCGCTCGCGAGGGCGCCGCGCTTTCCCGTCAACGCCGTCGCGCCGGGCCCGGGGATGGTGCCGGAAGACCCCGCGCTCAGGGAGAGCGCGGGGCTGGCGCCGCTCGCCGTGAAG
>JAFSUV010000022.1 GCA_017450425.1 Kiritimatiellia bacterium | reverse complement strand
TGAATCTCGTCGATGAAGAGTATGATCTCCCCGTCCGACTTGCGCGTCTCTTCGATGACGTGCTTGATGCGCTCTTCGAATTGGCCGCGGAACTTCGTGCCGGCCACCATGAGCGTAAGGTCGAGCGATACGATCCGGCGGCGAAGCATCGGCTCCGGCACCGCGCCGTCGGCAATGGCCTTCGCAAGCCCTTCCACGACCGCGGTTTTTCCGACGCCCGCTTCGCCGATGAGCGCCGCGTTGTTCTTGCCGCGGCGGCACAGTATCTGCACGAGGCGCTCCAGCTCCCGCGTGCGCCCGATCATCGGATCGAGCTTGCCGGCGCGCGCCTCCTTCACGAGGTCGCGCCCGAAGGTGTCGAGCGCCGGAGTGTCGCGGCGGATGTGGTGCGGCTTCGGCTTGGCGTCTTTTTCGCCGGCCGGCGACCCGCCGGATGGCGAGCCGTCGCCCTTCGGCGGCGCCTCGCCGGGAGCGCCGCTTCCACCGCTTCCGTCGCCCTCGTCCTTGACGGGGCCCAGCCCGCTGATCGCGCCGAGAAAGCCCATCGGCGGCGGCGCGCCGGGCGGCGGCGGCGGGTCGCCGTCGTCGTCGTCCGCATCGCCCTGCGCTTCGTCCATGGCTTCCTTGACGGCGCCGCTCACCTTGTCGTAATCGATTTCGAGGTCGGCGAGCGCCTTCGCCGCCACGTTGGTCCCTTCGCGCAGTATCGCCAGCAGAAGATGCTCCGGCATCACAAGGCGGCAGCGCGCCTCGCGCGCCTCGGCAATCGCCAGCTGCAGGATTTTCCTCACGCGCGGCGTAAAGGGCAGCGGCCCAATCGTGGCGACGTTCGCGCCGTCGAGCGAGACGTATTTCTCCAGCGCGAACCGGACGCGCTTGCCGTCCAGCCCGATTTTTTCGGCTATGCTCCGGAAGTCTCCCGGCGGCATGCACGCCAGGCCCGTCAGGATATGTGCTGCGCCTATCGCCGCCGCTCCGGCGCCATGCGCCTCGCGGTTGGCGATTTGAAGCGCCTTCTGTGTTTCCGTTGAGAACTGTTCAAAGGGATTCATCGGCAGAGGCCAAGTGGGCGGTTGCGCTGGGAAGCGGGACGGTTCCTACGGAAGCATCCGCGCCAAATCCACGACGTTTATCCATTCGGCGTCGGGATCCTCGGCGATGTAGCGCAGCTTGCCTTCCATCTGGTTCCAAAGCTGCTCGCAGTCGAACATCTCGTAGGCGTGGCCCCAGAAGTAGAACACCCCGCCGCGCTCCCGCGCGCTCATGTACTTCGACCAGAAGTCGCCCGCCTGGAAGTGGCAGTTCGACTTGAGCGCCATCGGCTCCGGATTGTCGCCGAGGACGTCGCCGGTGTTCTTCGTCGAGCGTCCGTACGAAAAGCCGGCCTCGCGCAGCGCGGCGACGGTGCCGTCGGTGTAGATCCCGCAAGGCCAGGCGAAGCCGGTGCAGGGCCTCTGCACGATGTCTTCGAGGTATTTGCGGGCGGAAACCGCGCACTCGATCCACTTTTCCGGCGGCAAGGTGTCCGCATTCTCGTGCTTCCAGCAGTGCGACGCCAGTTCGAAGCCGGCGTACACCTCCGGAATGTCGCGCAGAGCGAGTTTTCCGGTGCAATAGCCGCGGCAGTTCCAGCGGGTGTCGCCCGGCTCGACCCAGAAGCTTGTGCCGCGCGTTTCGGACATGAGGCCCGGATTGAGGTTGAACGTCGCCTTAGCGCCGTATTTGCGGAAAAGTCCGGCGAGGCGCTCGTCGTTGAGGACGCCGTCGTCCCAGCATGTGCAAACCTTGAATTTCATTTTCGTTGTCTTTCGTCTTGCGGGGCCGGATTGCGGCACCGTCAAAAAAGTGTTTCCTGGGCGATGCGGCGGGGCAGGCCGAGCGCGTCCCGGAGCGCCTCCTCGGTCATGGTGGCCACGCCGTGTTCGCGCGCGGCCCGGGTCTTGTCCGATCCGGGCTTGTCGCCGACCACGAGCAGCCCGGTCGAACCCGACACCGAGGCGACAACCTTTGCGCCGCGCTTTGAAAGCATCGCCTCGATGTCCTTGCGCTTCAGGTCGCCGAACGATCCGGTTATCACGACCGTGCGCCCGGCGAATTGATCGTCCGGATCGTCCGATGCGGAAAGGCCGCGGGACGCGTCGCCGCCGCCCTCCCCCGCCCCGCCCTGCGGATCGATGCCGAGCGCGGTCGCCGAGGCGATGAACGCCTTGCCGTCCTCGGACGCGAAATACTGCACCAGCGCCTTGGCCGCCTCCGGCTTCACCATGCAGCTGTACGAAAGCGGGCCGCCGCCTTTGAGGCGGGTCCCGACGCCGCGCAGCACCAGGCTTTCACCGATCCTCTCCGCTTCGTCGCAGAGGCGGGAGTGTTCCTCCGCCACCGCAACGCGGGCCGCGATTCCAAGGGCGCGGTTTTCGCGCGAATTCGGCGAAAGCGCCGGAATCTTCGCCTGCAGTTCGTAGAGCCGCAGGGCGTCCGCCACGATTTGCGACGAAACGAGATCGGTGAGAT
>JAFSUV010000021.1 GCA_017450425.1 Kiritimatiellia bacterium | reverse complement strand
GCGGAAGCCGAAGCCCAACAGGCGGCTCCTGAAGGCTCGGACGAAGCCATGATGGCGCAGGCGAATGCGATCATTGCGGCCGGCGGGTCGATCGACAGCCTCGTGGAAGCCGCGACCGCCGCCGCGCCGCTCATGGAACTTGCGGAAAGCCGAGTCCTCGCGCATGCCCGCAAGATCAGGGCGACGCTGCGCGAATGCGAAAAAATCGCGGCCGAAGAGATGCCGGCCTTCGAGTCGCAGAACGGCCCGCAGACGCTCGACGACCTCCTCGCCGCCCTTGCCGTGCGCGAAAAGGCGTACGCCGCAAGGACGAACCAGGTCGGGCGCATGAAAGCCCTGATCGCCGTCATGGACGGTTCGCTGCGCGATTTGAAGCGCGGCGTCGCGAAAGTCGTGCAGGAGGGCCAGCGCTTCGTCCGCGAGCGCGAGCGCCGCATGGTCGAAGAGGCGGCGGCGGAAGCGAAGCGGCAGGAAGAAGAGCGCAAGCGCGCCGAAGCGGCCGAAGCGGCCGAGCGCGGCGAGGCGGAGGCGGCTCGTGTGCGCGAGGTGGCCGAGTCGCGGCAGGAGCTCATCGACAAGTTCGACTACGACACCTTCGCCGTGCGCATGAAGCGCATGGAGTCCGAGCTTGCCACGCCGGAAGGCCGCGATGAACTGCGCTGGTGCATCGAAAGGGCCGAAAGGGCGGGAGCGCTGCGCAAGTGGCTGCTCGAAGACATTGCCAAGAACGGCGAAGTCGTGCGCGGCTTCCGCGGCAAGGTGCTCACCGGAGTGACGCCCGACCGCAAGAAGCTCAAGGTCAACCTCATGCCCGACTTCGACGTGGACAAGATGACGGTGGCCGACTGGGTGGTGCTCGCCCGCGCCCTGCTTGAGAACCGCCGGCCCGAGCGCGGCGGCCTGACGCCGTCGGAACACGGCGAGATGCTTTTCAACACCGCAATTTTCGCCTACCTGCACGGCGCGGCCGATCCGGGCGCGATGGCGCTCGCGCGAAACCTTGCGGCCAAGGCGGTCGAACTGCGCACTTCCCTGCAGTCCGACGCCGCGAAGTTGCTGCCGATACTGGAAGACGGCGGCGACGACGCGGAAGAATCCGCCGCGCCTTCCGAAGGTGCGGCAGCGCTCGATTTCTAGGAAAACGCAAATGTCTGTAAAAAACGCAAAGAAAACCGTTGTCGGAGCCATCGATCCCGAGGTCTTGAAGTTCACGGTCGGCGACGATCCGGAGCTCGACTTGCGGCTCGTCGAGTGGGACTGCTACGGCACCGCCGCCCATGTCATCATGCTCTCCCGCATGAAGGCCGATTTCACCATCGTGTCGCGCGAAGACAGGATCAACGTCGTGCGGCAGCTCGCGAAGATTCGCGACAGCGCCCGCGCGGGGACATTCAAAATCACGCCCGAAGACCAGGATTGCCACCTTGCGATCGAGCGGACGCTCACGGAGGCTCTCGGCGAAGTCGGCAAACGCATCCACACGGGGCGCTCGCGCAACGACCAGAGCGCCACGGCGATCCGCATGTTTCTGCGCGAGGAGCTGGACCGGACCGTGTTCGACACGCTCGACCTTGCGGAGGCGCTCGCAAAATTCGGGCGCAGGTTCGGCCTTACGCCGATGGTGGGGCGCACCCATTTGCAGCCCGCCATGCCGAGCAGCGTCGGCGCATGGGCGTCGGCGTGGGCGGAAGAGCTGCTGGACGGCGTCGGGATCGTCGAGTCCGCGCGCGCCCTCGCCGACCGCTGTCCGCTCGGCTCGGCCGCGTCGTACGGGGTGCCGCTGCCGATAAACCGGAATCTCACCGCGCGGCTGCTCGGCTTTTCCCGGCCCGTCCACAACGTGCTCGCGGCGGGCAATTCGCGCGGCAAGGTCGAAGCGGCGGCGGTCGCGGCCCTTTCGCAGACCATGATCACGCTTTCGCGCATGGCGCAGGATCTCATCCTGTTTTCGATGCCGGAGTTCGGCTATTTTTCGCTTCCGAAGGAGTTCTGCACCGGCTCTTCGATAATGCCGCAGAAGTACAACCCCGACGTGTGCGAACTCGTCCGCTCCAAGGCGGCCCGCGTCGTGGCGCTTTCCACGGCGGCGAGCGGGATCATGGTGGGCATGCCGGGCGGCTACAACCGCGACTTGCAGGACACGAAGAAAATCGTGATGGAAGCCGTCGATACGACGCGCGCCTGCCTCGTCGTCCTGACGCGCCTCGTGCGCGGCCTGAAGGTCGATTCGCACCGACTGCGCGCCGCGTTCGACGACCCCGGGGTGTTCGCCACGGACAGGGCGCTGCAGCTTGTCGCCGGAGGCATGCCGTTTCGCGACGCCTACCACGAAGTGCGCGACCACCTCGAAGACCTGCGCGGCATGGATCCGGACGCCGCCCTCGCCGCCAAGACCCATCTCGGCGCTCCGGCGGCGATCGACTACGAGCACCTTTTCGAAGACATCTCCTTCACCCGCACGATGTGGCGATCCCGCAATTCGCGCGTCCGGCAGAATCTGATGAATCTGCTCCACTAGAACGCATTCCGGAAAAACAGGCGCCCTTGCCGACAACCGTACCGCAGCCGCATGAAGAGAACGCTTACCGCTCTTGCCGCAACTCTGGCGCTCGCGTCAGTCCCGCGCACCTCAGCCGCCTTTTCGCTTTTTTCAAGCGAGGAGTCGAGGCGGCTCGACGCAGCCGCCGAAGCGGTGGAAGCCGCCGACGAGGCGCGGGCCGCCGGGCGCGTCATGGACGAAATCGAATTCCTGTCCGAAGCGGGCAGGACGCTCGCCTCCCTTTCCGGCGATTTCCCGGACTACAAGGCGGACAAGGTTTTCGAGATGCGCAAGGCGAACGCCGAGCGCCTGCGCGAACTCATGTCGGCTTTGCGCAGCGGTGAAATCGCCGTGCCGGAGCCGGATGCGGCCTGGCGCGGCGAAGACGCGGCGTCCGTCGCCAAGCCGGCGGAGCGCGACGAAGCGTTGTCGGACGCTCCGGCGTTCCGTCTGGGCATCCCGGACCTCGTGCGCGTGGAGTCTCCCGAAACGCCGGCCGCCCCGGAAGCGGAATCCGGCGAAAAGGTCGAAGAAGGCGCCGCTCCCGATGGCGGACAGGCCGGCCTTGCGGACGCAGCGGCGCAGCGGCGCATCGAATCCCCGATCCCGAATCCGTTTTTCACCGAAGAGGACGGAAATGCGGCCGAGTCCGGCGCCGAAGCCGTGCAGCCCGTCTCCGGCGAAACCGCGTCCGTCGCAGTCGCCGCTGCCGAATCCGATGCGAACGGCGAACTCGACACCGATTTGAAGGCCGTCGCGGAAATGATCCGCACGGCGCGCGCGCCGGACGCCGTGCTGCTCCTCGAGGATATCATCGAGAGCGCCGGCGACAGGACGCCGCTCGCGGCCCGCATCCTTTTCGCCCGCGCGCTCCTGGAGTGCCGCAACTATCCGCGGGCGCGGGCGACGCTCGACGCCCTTCCTGCGTATGCCGACTCCGATCCTTCGGTGCGCTCGCTCCGCGCCGCCGTGAATCTGGCCACCGGCCGCACCACGGAGGCGCTGCTTCAGCTCGACCAGCTCATCGCCGAGAATCCGGAGTGGTCTGACGCTTACATCGATTGCGCATACGTCATGTTCCTGCTCAATCCGGAGGAAAACCGCGACGAGGCGATTTCGTACTACCGCGCCGGCCTTTCGTTCGGCGCAAGGCGCGACGCCCGGCTTGAGCGCGAACTCGGCGTGAAGGTTGGCGAATAACGCCATGTCCGGCATTTGGAAACGCCGGTTTTCGCGCATCGCCGTCGCCGTCGTAGCGCTTGCGGCAGGCGCTTGGGAAGTCCGGGCCGCCGCCGCAGCCGGTGCGGCGGCAGGGGAGGGCGGCGGAGGCCGGTGTGCCGTCGTTTGGGACGACCGCAGCGCGGAGGGCGCCGCACGGTTTTCGCTGAGCCGGGCCCGCAACGCAGTGTCGCTTCTCGCCCAAGGCGGAGTGCAGGCTGCGCTGTTTCCCCTCTCGCGGCTTGACGACGCCACGGCGGAGCCTCGCCGGGTCGTCCATCTCGTGATACCCGATGGCGCGACGGAGGCGGACGCCAAGACGCTCGGCGCCTTTTTTTCCCGCGGTGGCCGGGTCGTGGTGCACGGGTCGTTTTCGGCGCACGTGGCCGGGTTTTTCGGTCTCGAAAAACCGAAGATGGAATTCGTCGCGCCGTCAAAGGGCGGCGGGCAGTGGAGCGGCTATGCGTTTTCCGCCCCCAAGCCGCTCAACGCGCCGGATTTCGTCGCAAATCCCGTTTCCAAGGTCGTCGCCAACGTCGCGGCGAACGGGCGCGGCGTGTCGGTCGCCGCCCGCTGGCGCGACAAAACCGGCGCTTTCGGGCCGCCTGCGGTGTTCCGCAGTCCTGTTGGATTCTGGCTCTCGCGCAACCTGTACGACAACGGGCCGGCGGAGCAGCGCTCCGAAATGCTCGTCGCCCTCACTTGCGCGTTGCATCCGCCGCTGTGGCGCGATTCCACGCTGAAACTGGAGCGCGACGCCTGGCGGGATGCTTCTCCCGGCGCCAAATCGTTTGAAAACGCCGCTTCCGCGATTTTGGCCGGTTGTCCAAAGGCGCGCAAAACACTCGTCGAAACCCACCTCGGCGCCGCACGGGCGCGCCAGGCGGCGGCGGATGCCCTTTGCGCAAAGGGGCTCTACGGCGCCGCGCGCGAAAACGCCGCCGCGATGGGAAAAAGTCTTTCGCTCGCCGCCGCGGCGGCCTTGCCGCTCGGGCGGACCCGCGGCAGACGCGTTTTGTCTGTGTGGGCGCCGTCGGCTTCGCCGCCTTCTTCGGTCGGCTCGTGGAAAAACGCCGCCGGGGCGCTGGTCCGCGCCGGAGTGGACGAGGCGATGATCTGGGCAGGCCCGCCGGACACCTCCGGGCGTCATCGCGTGCGCGAGCCCGGCTTCGCAGAGGCTGCGGAGACCTGCAGCGCGGCCGGGGTCGCCGTACACGCCTGGCTGCCCGCGCTCAACGTGGAGAAACTGCCCCAGGCCGAAATCGACGCGCTCGAAAAAGAAGGCCGTCTGCTGCACTCCCCTTCCGGCGAGGCGCTGCGGTGGCTCAACCCCGCCATCCCCGCAAATCGCGCCATGGTCGCCGCCGCCGCGGCGTCAATCGCGAAGACGAAGGGCGTTTCCGGCATCAATCTGGATTTCATCCGCTACCCGGACGCCGCCACGCGCGAGAAGCGGAGCGCGGCTGCTGTCGAAGGCGTGGTGCGCGCCGTCCGCGAGCGTCTGCGCGCCGAAGCGCCAGGCGCAAAACTCACGGCTTCGGTTTACGGTTGGCATCCGAAGTGCGTCGGCACCGTGGCGCAGGATTGGCGGAAATGGCTTGCGGCGGATCTCGTTGACAACGCGGTGCCGATGAACTACATGCAGGACGAAAAAGACTTCCGGGCGCTGATTTCGTCTCAGAAACGCGACCGGAAGCGCATCGTTTGCGGCATCGGCGCAAGCGCCCGCGAGTCGTGGCTGACGCCGCTCGAAACCATCCGCCAGGCGAAAATCGCGTTTTCGGCCGGTTTCGCCGGCGTTGCAGTCTATTTGCTGGACGACCGCTTCCTCGCCGACTTCGTCCCCGCGCTCGAACTCGCGCGCTAGCGGCCTGCCCGCCGGAAGGGAAGGGCGCTTCAGAAGTTGTAGCCGACGGAGAAGGCGAAGGCGTGGGAGAAGCCGTCGCAGTAGCGGCCGCTCCAGATGCCTTCCGCAGGACGCGCCGACACGGACATGTCGTTGATTTTCTCGAAGAAATACGTGGCATCGACCGTCCAGGCGCCGGAAGTCCACGCAAGGCCGACGGCGTAGATTTCCCGCGTGTCGGCCGGGACGATGTAATCGGCGTGCGAGCGGTTGATCGGCGAATCGTCCCATGTGAACGAGGCGAGGACGGACCAGTTTTCGTCAACGCGGTACGAACCGCCCACGGAGAAGCGCCAGACGTCGTCCCAGTCCTTTTCGGCGCCGAGCACGCCGTGCCCCGGCAGGAACGGCTCGTCCTCCACGATTTCCAGTTTGTCCCAGGAGCTCCACCCGGAGCGCGTCACATTCACGCCCAGCGTCAGCGCGTCCGTGAAGTCGTAGGCGACGGCTCCCATCAAGTAGTCGGGTTCTTTGATGTTTCCACGCGCCTTCGTGTAGCGGAAAAACATCGGATACGCCGCGCGGACTGCGGCGGGGGCGTCGTAGCTCGCGTGGCCCTTGGCCTTCACCGAAACCGGGCTGTGGTATGCGAGACCGAAGTGGAGTTTGTCCGTGGGATCGACCTTTACGCCGACGTCCCAGCCCACTGCGCAGTCGTCTTCGCCATGGATTCGCTGGTGCACGTCAAGACGCGGCCCGGCGGCAGGATCGTTGTAGCGGCGCATTCCGGCGATGCCGGCGGCGTCGATTTCCTGCTCGAGCGTTATGTCGAAGTACTGAAACGTCAGCCCGCCGCCGATAGAGAGCCAGTCGGTCACGCGCCACGAAACCGCCGGAGAGAGGTCGATCGTGGAAAAATCGACCTTGGTGCTGTTGTAGCGCCCCGGCCAGTCGCGCGGGAATTCGTCGCCGAGGCCCATCCGCGAAAACACGCCGAATCCGAACTGCACGTCCTGGCAGAGCGGAGTGGAGAAATACGCGTGCGGTATGGCGAACCATTTTTTGTCGGCCGCCGTTTTTTGCGTCCGCCCGGTGTACGGATCGGTCGTCTCGATCTTCAGGTGCGGCCGCGTGAAAAAGCTGCCCGCCTGCACGACCGTGCCGGTCACGGACGAAAGTTGCGCCGGGTTGTAGTACATGTCGCCAGCCCTGCCGCCCTTGGCGATCGACCCGGCGGCATCCGCCATGCCCGTGGAGTCCCCCTGGAAAAGCGAAAAACCCGAACCCTGGCTCGCCACGGCAAGAGCCGAAAAAACGGCGGCGCTTTGGAAAAATCTAGTGGTCATCTTGTTTGCGTGTTTGCGTGTTGCGCGGAATATCTCAAATCCGTTTCAAAAAATCAAGCAAAAAATTTGATTTTTGTTGTTGCGGAAAATGAAAACATGGATGAAATGGAAAATCGCCGCTCTGGTGTTGCTACAGCGTCTGATTGCCGAAGCGGCCGGTTCGATTGGTTGCCAAAGCGGCCGGTTCGATTGGTTGCCGAAGCGGCCCGGCGCGTTTGATGGTACAATACGCAGCATGAAATCCAGATCCTGCTTGCTTTTCGCGCTCTGCGCCGCCTTGCCGGCTGCGGCCGCCGTGTACTATGTTGACGGGGAAAACGGCACTGACGTGGCGAAGGGCGGTGGCCGCAGCTGGTCGAAGGCGTTCAAGACGCTGCAATTCGCCGCGAAGACCGCTCCGGCCGGTTCCACGATCATCGTGACGAACGGCGTTTACGCCCCGTTCGCGACCGGCAACAAGAAGCTCTCGATACGGAGCGTCAACGGTGCCGGCGAAACGGCGATCGAAGTGCCAAAGCCGGGAGGCGGTTTCGTGGACGAAACGATATGCGCCGATTTTGGCAAGTGGGGCGAAGAAAAAGTTTACGATTACAACGAAAACGGGAAGAAGTACTGGACTGGCGAAACGCGCGAAGTGCTCAAGGGCGGCACGGCGACCGTTTTGAAGGGCTTTACGATTCGCAATTCGGCGAACGGCGCCGCAGGCGGCACTTTTTCCGAGTGCGTCTTTTCGAACCTTACGCAGACCGTCGCCGCCATGTCTTCAATATCCGACTCCGTCATAGCGGACAACGCATGCGACGTGCAGTGGGCCGAAAACGGAGAAAACGCGATGCTCCGCGCCTGTACGGTGCAGCGCTGCCGCATCGTGGGCAATTCCGTCGTGCAGGGGGCATGGAACTGCACGATGGCGAACACCCTTTTCGCAGGGAACTGGCAGACGTGGGAAATAGCCGCGGATTTTCTCGACTGGGATGCGTACCACGGAAACCTGATCGAGGGCGGCACTCTCTACAACTGCACGGTCGCGGGGAACACCGTTAAGGAGGCCGAGCAATACCGCTATGTGAAGACGGGCGACATTTCCGCCGTTTACGAGCCGACTGGCGAGTTTTCGTGGGGCGCAGCGGTTGCCTCGGCAAATTGCCACAACTCCGTGGTGTGGGGCAACTTCAGCGACAGAACCGCCGCGGCGGCCGATTTTGGCGCCCTGGCCGGAAAAGCGCGCAAGTACACGCTCGATTCGGCGTCCGACATCGCGTTTCGCGATGCCGAAGGCGGCGATTGGCGCATCATGCCGTGGTCGCCGGCGCGCGACGCCGGCGGCGACTATCGCAAAAAGGCGGGGTCGTACGACATCGACGGCAGGCCGCGCAAAATCGGCACGGCGGTAGATGCCGGGGCGTTTGAGCACCCGCAGGGCATACCCGTGCACGGCGATTGGGACGGCGATGGCAAAGCCGACGAAGCAACATACTGTTCGAGTACTTTCGAGTGGATGGTCTGGCATTCCGGCTCGGGCGAAGTGCACTCTGAAACTTTCGGTGAAAAGGGGGCCGTGCCTGTTGTGGCGGACTGGGATGGTGACGGGAAAGTCGAAGCGGGGTATTTCACCGCAACGGCCTCAAAGCCGGAATTCGTTCGCAGGGATGCGGGCGGCGACGTCGTGCGCACTCCGCTTGGACAAAAGTCATCGACGCCGCTGATCTTCTCCGTTCTGGGCGATGCCGAGCCGGTGTTCGCCGCGTGGTCCGGCTCTTCCGCGAAGCCGGCGCTCGCGTTTTCCGACGGCCGCCCCGGACTCGTGTTCGGCTCCAAGGGCGCCAAGGCCGTGACGGCCGATTTCGACGGCGACGGCACTTCGGATTTCGCCGTTTACACTTCCTCTGCGTCCAAGCCCGCGTTTTCGATCCTTTCGTCGAAAAACGGCTACTCGACGAAAAAGCTGTTTCCGGCCGGAAAGGCCGTGGCGCTCGGTGCCAAGGGTTCGCTCCCGGCGGTCGGGGATTTTGACGGCGACGGCAAGGCCGACCCCGGTGCGTATTCTTCGGCAGCCGCGACGCCGGCGTTTTTCCGCATTTTCAGCTCTTCATGCTACCTTGAAACCCGTTCGTTTCCGTTCGGCAAAAAAGGCAGCACTCCGGTTCCGGCCGACTGGGACGGGGACGGCATGGCGGATCCGGCGGTTTTTGGCGGCGCTGACTGGATTTGGATCGACAGCTCCTGGAGCGACAATTCGGTGCGTTTCTGAATTTTCCACCTTTGCTTCCAACTCGGATTAGAAAATGAAAAAGTCAACCAAAAACGCGGCTTTCTGCTGCACCGTCGCCGCAGTCGTGGTCCTTGCGATCGCCATCGACCGCAAAAGCGCATCTTCAGTGGAAACCGATATTCAAGCGGGAGCGTCTGCCAGGGAGTCTTCTCCAAAGCGGAAAGGCGCGGCAGGGAAAAGCTTCGCCAAGAAGGCGTCGCGCAAGGCCGCGGAGGAAGCGTCTTCGCGCGGCATTCCGAAAATCGAGCCCGGCATGGACGAAACGGCGTTTTCGCAGTGGCTCGATCCGCGCCCCCCGCGTACCGGCGACGAGATGGAGAACATCCCCGAAGACGAGGAAGAGTACCCGATCCGCCAGCTTGACGCCCAGGCGCGCTTTCGGGCGGCGGTGTTTTCCACCCTTGCCGACAAGAGCCTCAACCACGCCGAGTTCGGGCGCAGTCTCCTTGCGTCGGCCACGCCTTCGCTGCGGTCGCTTGGCGCGGCGCTGCTGGTGGAAACCGGGAGCTTCGGCGCGGACGCAGCAGCAGCCGTCGCGGCAGATCCGGACGCGGCCGTGCCGCTCTCCATCCTTGAATGGATCCGCGAGCGCGGCTCAGATGCCGATCTCGCTGCGCTGGAAGCCGCTTTCGCCGCCCGCGGCATGTCGGTCGCGGATCTTCTCGCAGTGCTTCAGTCGCTGTCTTCTTCGACTGGCGGCGCGCGCGAAGCGCTCGACAGGCTCATCAAACTCGCGCCCGAAGACGAACTGCCCGATCTTTTGGCTGCCGTTGCCAATTCGGAATCCGCAGCCTACGACGCCAGGATGCAGGCGCTCATGGCGCTGCGCGGCGTTGCGCCGTTCTCGGTGGCCGACGGCGTCATGGTGGGGCTGGAACTTGCGGCCGAGCCGCCGGACGAGAGCCTCTGGGGTGAATCTCTCGACCTATACTCGGATTTGATCGATCTTGCCGCCGACGACAAGGCCCCGTACAAGGTGTGGGACGTGCTTGTGCGCGACATCGAGTTTCTCTCTTCGCTTGACTACGAAAACGCAGTGCGCGACATGGCCAATTACATCGAAAACGGTGTGCGAGGCGACGATCCGGTGATTCAGGAAGGCGCATGGCGCATGGTCGATGCCTACATTTCCATGGTGCGGAATTCAGGTGCGGCGTCGCTTGCGGCGGTTGCCGAACCTCTCGCCCGGCTTGAAAGGCTGAACGAAAAGTTGAAGCCTTTCGATCCGGAGTTCGCCGAACCCGATGCCGAGCCGGGTCAGGTTGCAGTTGACGATGTCGCGGAGGCGCCGGAGACGGACGGCGGCGTTTCGGAGCCGGACTCGGACGAAGCCGGGGAGGAGGGCGGCGACGATGCTGACGGCGCGGCGATTTTCGACGCTTTCGGCAACCCGGCGGGGTCTGGCGCTTCGGTCGTGCCGATCGGCGTGGAAATCGTGGAACCGTACCGGCCTTGAGGAGTTCTTCGATGGAAAAACTGATCGCATCGTTTCAGGTTGACCACACGCGCATCGGATACGGCATATTCGTGAGCCGGCGCGATGTCGCGGGCGGAGCGTTCGTCACGACGTTCGACATCCGCATGAAAAGGCCGAACGCCGAGCCGGCGATCCACCCTGGCGCGATGCACACGATCGAGCACGTGGTGGCGACATACCTCCGGAACTCCGCCTTCAAGGACAATGTGGTTTACTGGGGGCCGATGGGTTGCCTCACCGGGTTTTACTTCATCACCTCGACCGCGCACGAGATCATGCCGCGCGAAATCGAAAAACTCATGCGCGCGGCGTTCCGCCACATGGCGCGCTATCGCGGCCCGGTACCGGGCGCGACGCCGGTGAACTGCGGCAACTACCTCATGCACGACCTGCCGATGGCGAAGTACGAGGCGAAGGCGTTCCTTGACAAAGACTGGGCCTTCGAGTATCCGCCGGCGCGCCGCGCAAAAGCCGGATCGCGCGTGTTTTTCGACGCCTAGCGCGTTTCCCGCCTGGCGCGGAGGACGTGGTCGATGCAGCGCGGCACGGAGTCGGAGAGGTGCGCCACGAAAACAAGGGTGCGTTCGCCTGAAGCGCACAGCGAGTCGATCACGGCGAGGAAACGCTTCCGGTTTTCCGCGTCCAGATTCTGGCATGGCTCGTCGAGGACGAGAAGGGGCGGATTCTTCACGATCGCCCTCGCGAGCAGCACCAGACGGGCGGTGCCGCAGGACAGGCTCGAAAAACGCGCCTGGGGCGAGACGCCCGGGCAGACGCTCCGAAGCGCCGCCATCGCCTTCGCGACGCGGGGCTTCGTCGCCTTGCGCAGCGCCACGGCGGAGTCGTCGAGGCCGGACAGCACCGCGTCGAGCACCCGGATCGAGCCGTCGATGCACGATTGCTGCTCGGGCGAAACCCAGCCGATCCGGCGCTTCACATCCCACACGGATTCACCCGTCCCGCGCCGCCGCCCGAAGAACCGGACGCACTCCGAGTAGGCCTGCTGGTGGTCGCCGGCGACGAGCGCGAGGATCGTGGATTTTCCGCATCCGTTCGGCCCGGCGACGAGCCACTTTTCGCCTTGCCGCACCGTCCAGTCGAGGTCGCGGAAGATTTCGGCGTCGCCGTATTTCACGGACACGCCGCGCATTTCGATCAGCGGTCTGCCTTTCTGCGCCGTTCCCGCCCTGGCGGCTCCGCCCCGGCCCGGATGCGGCACTTCCGAGACTTCCCAAGTGGTCGCGGTGCGCCGGGCGGCGGCAGCGCCGGCTGCGGCAACCGCCGGACCTGCGCCGGCGGTGCATTCGAGCCTTTGCCCGATCGGGAACGGCGCCCCGGACGCAGGGCCGCAATACGCGACGGCGCCGGCGGCGTCCAGCACGAGCATGTCCGTCACGCCGCGCGGCAGCTCGGCGGCGCGCACGGTCGCGAAGGCGATTGCCGGCCCGCCGCGCTTTTCAAAGAGTTTCGCAAGCGCCGAAAACAGGGCGTCGCGGCTTTGGCCGTCGAGGCCCACGGTCGGCGCGTCAAGCATGAGGAGGACGGGACGGGCGAGAAGCGCCCTGCACAAGAGCGCCCTGCGCATTTCCCCGTTGGACAGCGCGGCGATCCTGCGGGACATGAGGGGCGCGATCCCAAGCGCGCCGGCTAGAGCCGCGCGGCGCGCGAGGAAGCGCCTGTCGCCTGCGGGGTCCAAAGGCCGGACTTCCCATTTTTCCCGCCCCTCGGCGGCGTCCCGCGAGAGCCAGGAGTCGAGCGTGGGCGCGGTTTCCTCGTCGGCGGCATTCCACCGCATCTCGGCGTAGGCGCCGATTTCAGCCATCGTCGCGGCGTGTTTTTCCGGCGACACGACGCAGATGTCGCGTACCGGATCCGTGCCGCCTTTGCCGTCGAAGAAGTACTCGGTTTCCGCGTTTTGATGGTACCGGGACGAAGCAAGGAGCGACAGGAACACCGATTTCCCGCTTCCGTTCGGCCCGACGACGCCCCAGTGGCGCCCTGCGGCCCACTCGAACTCAAGTCCGCCCCGGAAGAGCGTCTTCCCCGGAAACTCCAGCCCTTCTTCAGGTATCGACAGCCTTGCAAGGATCTTTTTCATCCGTTTTTCCGTCCGTTTTCCGGGTCGTTCCACGGCCTGCGAACACGAATTTTCTCTGAACCGCGTACGACACGACAAACAAGATGCCGTCAACTGCGGGCTTGACGGCGGGCATTGGCGCGCCGGGCGAAACGCGGCGGACGAGTTCAAGCAAAAAATAACTGCCCGCCATCAGCGAAAGCGCCAGCGCCATGTAGCGGGGGAACGACCGCGCCACGCCGCCGCCCCGGTTCCGCCGGAACACGAACTCGCGGTTGCAGGCGTAGTTGAAGGCGATGGACACGCATCTGGCGGCCACCACCGAAAGCAGCAGCCGCGACCGTGCGCCGCCGCCCAGCAGCGTCCAGGCCGCAGTGAAACACGCCCAGTCAACCGCAAACGAAAGCGCGGAGACGGCGGAAAACGCCGCAAAACCGTACACCGGATTCATCGGCCGCCAACCCACTTGAGGAGCGAAACGGCGGTGCGACCGTAGCGGCGGCGCGTCAAAAGCTCAAAACCGCACGGCGTGTCGAGAGGGGTGCCTTCCCGCTGCTCCGCCACGAAAAACGCCCCTTCCGCCAAAATCCCGCCGGCGGCCGCCGCAGCCGCCAACTCGGGCATCGAGTCCCTTTCGCCTTCGCGCTCGACATACGGCGGATCGGCGAAAACGATGTCCACCGAGCCGCCGGGAAGGGGCGGGCGCTTGAGCCACTGCTCCGCGTCGGCGCGGAATATGCGCGACCCCTGCGGCGGAGCGCCGCCGCAGAGCGCCGATACGTTCGACTCCAGCACCCGTGCGATTTTCGGATTCTTTTCAACCCATGCGACGCTTGCGGCGCCGCGGCTCAGCGCCTCCAGCCCGACGGCGCCGGTGCCCGCGTAGAGATCGAGAAACGAACTGCCGCGAATCACGGCGGCGAGCATTGAAAACACCGCTTCGCGCACCGCGTCCTGCGTCGGACGCAATGCGCAGTTCGCGGGCGCGGCAAGCACCCGGCCGCGCATCGTGCCTCCTGAAATCCTCATCGTCGCAAAAGCCCAGCGCCGGAACGAGGCGCTAGAAGCGCCAGGCGGCCGCGATCGTCAGCGCCAGGTATTCGCTTTCGATGCCGGCGGCGTCCGGGGCGCTGGCCACGCTGCCGGTCGATATCTCTTCGACCCTTATGTCGCCTTCATGCAGGGTCGCCTTCTGCCAATCGACCGCGGCGCTGAGAGTGGCGGTTTCGGAAAGCGCCCATTCCACCGAGACGCCCGCGCCATAGACATTGCCGTCGTCGTAGTCGAACGAATCGATGAAATACTTGTCGGCGTTGATGTGGTTGTCGCGGTCGCGGCCCTTGTAGCACGGTGCCCACGAAGCGTAGGCGCCGAGGCTCAGGTCATCGGCGATTTTCCATTTTCCGCCGACTCCGAGGTACCCGAAGAAGAAGACCTGCCTGTAATCGATGCAATGGCTGTAGTCGTACACCCAGCGGTAGTTGTACTCGGGGTAGTGGTATTCGTTTTTGCCGTCGCAAGTCCACTTCCAGCGCTGTTCGCGAGCGCCGGCGAAGAGGTAGCCGACCGCGTCGTCGGTTCTGTAGAAGTCGTACGAAACGTTGGCGTCGAGCATCCAGGCGTCCGTCAGCTCGGTTTCGCTCTTCGAGTAGTGCGTGTGGCCCCTCTGGTCGCCGGCCAGCCAGTCGTAGTCCTCCATTTCCCAGTCGTCCGAGCCGCTTCCGCCGTACCAGACGCCGCCGTTGAGCGAAAGGCGGCCCTTGCGAACCGACCCGGAAAAGCCGGCCATGGAGGCCACGAGGTCCCAGTCGAGGCGGGAGAGCTGGTGCCGGCGGTTTTCATACCGGGTTTTGGTCGCGGCGGCGTACGAGAGCGCTTCGCTGCGCGGCGAAAACACGTGCTCGTTCGCTTCGCCGGCCACGACGGAAAAACCCACCTCCCAGCCGACCGAAATCTTGTCCTCGCTGTAGTCCGCGAGGGGAGTAGCGCGAAAACCGGATCCGCGCGAAACGGAGGCCGTCGCCGCAAACGCCGCGACCGCCGCGCCGGCGAACCGTGAAAAACCGCAGAATTTCATGTGTGAATGCTCCTTGATTGTGGTGCAACGCCCGCGATTATACAAAAACCCGCGCCGCCATGCCGGCAAAGACAAATCCCGCCGGCGCGGCCGCGCCGGCGGGATTCGGTCAAGCGGCGTACCGCAGCGTTGCTACGCGGAGATCGCGCCGGTGGGGCAAGCGCCTTCGCAAGCGCCGCAATCGACGCAGACGTCGGGGTTCACCTTGCACTTGTCGCCGTCCTGGCTGATCGCCTCGACCGGGCAAGTATCCTTGCAAGCGCCGCAGCCGACGCAAGAATCGGGATTGATGGAGTGTGCCATTTTACATCCTTTGTTTTCTCGTTGTTGATTCCGGCGCACCCCCTGCCGTGAAGGCCCGTCGAGGGGTTGTTGACGGAACGGAGGGAAGTCTAGCACCTCCCGTTTCTGTTAGCCAAGTCAAATTTTGCTTTTTTTTTCGGTGCGGCGGCGCCGGCTCGCTAGGAACCGAGTGCCGCGAGGATTTCCGCCGGCGTGGTTTCGCCGCGGGAGAGCTTATCCAGAGCGTCGGCGGACATCGGCAAATACGACTTTCCGGCGGCGGTGCGAAGCGCTTCCGGCGCGAGTTCGCCGCCGTGTATCGCGGCGGCGACAGCGCCGCCGCAGGGGAGAAACTCGAAAATGCCGGTGCGCCCGGCGTAGCCCTCCAGGCACGAGGCGCAACCAACGGCCTTTGCCACTCCGGCGCAGCCGGCCTCGCGCGCCAGCGCTTCCTCCCTCGCGCCGTACGCTGCGGCGGAGCCGAACCGCTCGATGCGGACGCACGCGGGGCACACCCGGCGCACGAGCCGCTGCGCAAGGACGCCGCGCAGACACGAAGCGAGGAGGTACGGCTCGACCCCCATGTCAACGAGGCGCATCGGCGCCGAAGGGGCGTCGTTCGTATGCAACGTCGTGAAGACGAGATGCCCGGTCAGCGAAGCGCGCACCGCGATTTCGGCCGTTTCGCTGTCGCGCGTCTCGCCGACGAGGATGACATCGGGGTCCTGGCGCAGCACATGGCGCAAGCCGGCGGCGAAAGTGAACCCGATTTTCGGTTTCACCTGGATTTGCGCGATGCCCTGGAGCCTGTATTCGACAGGGTCCTCGATGGTCATGATGTTGCGGCGGCGCGAGTCCATCGAGCAAAGCGCCGAATAGAGCGTGGTCGTCTTGCCGGATCCGGTGGGGCCGCACACGGCGACGATGCCGTTCGGGCGGTCGATCGTCGCGCGAAAGGCGTCGAGCACCGTTTGCGGCATGCCGAGTCCGGAAAGGGGGCGCAGCGAATCTTCGCGGCTCAGAAGCCGCAGGACGACGCGCTCGCCGTCCGCCACCGGGATCGTGGACGCCCTGACGTCAACCATCCTGCCGCCGGCGCGGACCTGCATCATGCCGTCTTGGGCGAGCCGGTGCTCGGCGATGTCCATGTGGGCCAGGATTTTGGCCCGCGACGCGATCTGGCGGGAAAGGCCGGGCGGGGGCGGGGGCTGTTCGTAGAGGGTGCCGGCGATCCTGAAGCGGACTTTCACCGTTTCATCGCGCTGCGGATCGACGTGGATGTCGGAAGCGCCCTTGCGGATCGCTTCGAGAATCGTGTCCGCCCAGAACCGCTCGGCAGGTTCGCCGTGAGCGAGCAGCAGATCCGACTCTTCGCCGCCCGCCGGAGCGGGGGAAACGCCTTGCGGGGCGCCGGGCGCGCCGGGTGTCGCGTCCCCGGACCCGGCACCGGCGCCGGGCGCAACCGAAGTCGCGCGCCCCGCATACCACGCTTCGTCGATGGCGCGCATGATTTCGGTCCGGGCCGCGAACGCGGGCTTAAGCTCCCGCCCCGTGGCGATGGAAGCGCTCTGGGCGAGCGACATGGATGCGGCGTCCGCCACGACCAGCGCGGAAGAGCCGTCGGGCAGGCGCACCGGCAGCGCGCAATTGCGGCGGGCCCAATCCACGGGGAGCGCGGAGACCAGGCCGGGATCGAAGAGCGAGTCGTCGATCGTGTCGAAGAACGGCACGCCGAGCGCTTCTGCGAGTTTTCGGGGATCGCTGTCAGGCATTCGCCGCACCTCCCTTTCCGAAAGATTTCAGCCAGGCGGCAAGAGCAATCAGCGCCACCGCCCATCCGGCCGCGGGCAGCGCCAGGCAGCGCCAGGGCATTCTGGCGACAAGCCGGACGTCGAGATCGCCGGCCGGGACCGGAAGCGCGAAGAACATCCCGTTCCCGACCATCAGCGGCGCCGGGGCGCCGTTGACGGTTGCCGAGACGCACTCGCGAAACTTGCGCATCCTGTCTTCGCGCAGGAGCAGGACGCCCGGAGAGGAGGCATGGCCGGAAATCTCGGCGACCCTGCCGTCCGTGGCGAACGGCGACACGCGCAGCGAAGCGGGTTCCGGCGGTGCGTCCGAAGTCGGCGGCAACTGTCCGGCGTCGGCTCCGGCGAACAGCGCAATCGAGCGCGAGAGGTCGAAGCCGGGGCGTTTCACGGCCTCCATCGCCGCGGCGAAACCGTCGTTTTCGACCGTAGTCCAATCGTGCCACACCGCAACCGGCGGCGAAGAGCGGCGCGGGGAGACGAGGACGAGGCGCGGCCGGCGCGGGTCCTTCGCCCGCACCGGCACGCCGGACGGCGAAAGGTCGAGCGCGGCAACGACGTCGGCGATGCCGGCCGCCGCGAGCGCCCGCGCATCGTTCGGCGTCGCGAACGCTCCGACGGTGCCCCAGAACTCCCACGACTTGCGAATGTCGCCGCCAAGAGCGATCCAGGCCATCAGCCTGTCGGTCTGCGGCCCGTCGCCGACTTCGGGGTCGCGCTGCGCGAAGCCCGCGTTGTCGAGCGCCTTGCCGAGGGCCATGAGGGCGCTTCCCGGCACCGGTTCGTGCGTGAGCATGATGTACGACCAGGCGCGACCGTCGCCCGGCGTGTATTTGCGCAGCGCATCGACGGCCGCAGAACCCGCGTACTGCGCCGAAACGTCGATCGAGGAGGCATAGCGCGAAGCGGCGGAAGCGAGGTCGATGGCGGCGATGGCGGCGATGGCCGGTATCGAAATGCGCGCGGCCCGGGCCCTGACACGCTCCGGCGCGAAGGCGCACGCCCCCACGGCGGCGGCGCACATCGCAAAAAGCGCGGAGCCGTGTGCAAGAGCCGCAGACCAACCGCCTTTCACGGCGGCCGCGGGAAAGCGGGCCGGATCGTCCGGATGCGGCGAAAAGGCCGAATACGCGGCGAGAGCGGCCGCAACGGCGAGGAGCGCGAACATGGAAATCTTCGCGGCCAAACGCAGCCGGCGGCGGTCGCCGGCGGCGCCGGAGCCGGAAGCCAAAGCGCGCAGGCCGTGGAGGCCGTGAGCGAACAGGATGGCGATGGCGATTTCCGCGAGGTGGACGAACTTGACGGGCGCGCGCACCTTGTCGAACACCGGAAGCGCGTAGAACGCCCGGTACAGAAAGCCGTACCTGCCGAGCGCCAGCATGACCGCGACCGCGGCCGCGCACCACCAGAACCAGACGAGACCGCGCCGCTGCGGAGCGCAGCCGGCGAGCGCAAGCACGAGCGCGAACGCGGCAAACGCCACCGGCACGGCTCCCATGTAAAGCGAATGCTGGCGGAAATCGGAAAAGCCGGAGCGGTTCTGCGGCGTCCAGCCGAACGAGCGGCCGAGACGCCCCCAGTACGGCGCCTTCCGGTTGCCGGAATCGCGCCCGCGCAGATCCGGCGCGACGAATTCCGCGATGTCCTCCGGCGGCAGACTCCAGTTCGTCGCGAAAATCCATTGCGCGTCGTCCTCTCCGCTGCCGGAATCGACGCCCTGCGCCTCTTTTCCGGCGTCTTCCGCCTTTTCCGCCGAGCCGGAAATCTGCGCCTCGCGGTCCGGGATGAGTTCCGTGAAAACCTGCTTCACGGTGCCGTATCCAAAGGCCGCGAATGAAACGGCGAGGATGGCCGCGCCAAGCGCGAAGCCGCGGGCGCGGGCGGCGAAGAACGCGGCGGGGCCTTCGCGCCTCGCGAGCGAAACGATGCGGAAGACGGCGTACGCCGCGACGAGAAGCGCAACGAAGACGAACACGTCGATTTGCGCCGCGATGCCGCAAGTCGCGCAAACCGCCATGAGGACGAATGCGGGCGGCGAAGGGCGGCGAATCGCGCTTTCCGCCAGCGAAAGCAGAAGCAGCGCGTACGGCATCATTCCGGCGTAGCCGCGATGCCCGGCGTTGAAGAGCGTGAAGTTGTAACCGGAAAACGCGAAGGCGAGACCGCCGGCGCAGCATTCCGCGACGGGAAGCCCGACAATGCGCAGGTACGCCGCGAGCGCCAGCGCCTGAAACGCCGCGTCGAGGATGTACGTCGCCTCGTGGAAAACGAGGGAGGGCAGGGCGATTTTCAGCAGTTCATCGTGCCAGAGACTGTGCGAAGGGCTGCAAAGCCACGACATGGCGCGGTGCCAAACACCGGGGCGCGCCAGGTCGGGCGGCGAATCCGGCGCGTTCAGCACCGCAAACGGCGCGAGTTCGCGCGAAAAAACGCACAAGCCCACGGCGACTGCGGCGAGGAAAAGCAGGCATGGCCAGAATTTGCGGAGCCGTTCCATCACTTGTTGCACCTTTCTGTCACGTGTTGCACCATTTTATGCGGAGTCGAGTCAGCGCGGGAAAACATCGCCCCTCATCCTGCGGATGGAAACGAAACGCGGGAGCGCGCCCGGGCCGCCGAAAGGGTCGGCCGAGCAGTCGCCCGCCAGACCGCCGATCACGAGCGAATCCAAAAGCGGGATCCCGACGGCGGCGCCGGCCTCGGCGAGACGCCGCGTGAGCGCGATGTCCTGCGCCGACGGCGCGGGGTCGCCGGACGGATGGTTGTGCGCCACCACGACGAAACTGGCGTCCGCCTTGACCGCCTCGCGGAAAACGTCGCGCGGGTGGACGGGCGTGGCATCGGCCGTGCCCGAACCGGTGCAAAGGTCGGAGCGCCTGACGGAGGCGCAGAGGCGGCTTTTGCTGTCGAGCGGCAATACGAAAAACGCCTCGGTGTCGCGCAGCGCCACGAGCGGCCAGAGGAACCTCGCGACGCGCTCGTCCGTGTCGAGCAAGGGGCGGCCGGCGCGCGACGTGGAGCGCAGGATGCGGCGGCAAAGCTCGAACACGGCCACGAGTTCCAGCGCCTTTACGCGCCCGACTCCGGCGATGCGCGTCAAGTCCCGTTCGGTCGCCCGCGCAAGGAGCGAAAGGTCGTCGCCGTGGGTGCGCAGAATCTCGCCGGCCACCGCGAGCACGTTGTGCCCGTGCGTCCCGGTGCCGAGCAGGATCGCGAGAAGTTCGGCGTCGGAGAGCGCCTGCGGGCCGAAAGTCGCGAGCCGTTCGCGCGGAAGCGACGATTTGCGGCCCTCGAACTCGGTCGAGAGCGGCCGCGTCGGCGACGGGGGCGGCTCGGCGCATTCAAGGAAGGGCGACCGGAGTTTTTCCATGTTTTTCCCAGATGGCGGCGACTTCGGCCGCGGCGCGCGGCACGTCGGATGCGTCCTTCGGGCCGCCGACCCATTCGACGCGCGCCTGGGTCCTCCACCATGTGCGCTGCCGCTTCGCGAGGTGGTTCGTCCGCGTGATCGTGCTTTCGAGCGCCTTTTCCGG
>JAFSUV010000020.1 GCA_017450425.1 Kiritimatiellia bacterium | reverse complement strand
GCGGTGCCGTTGGTGGAGGTGACAACCGCCGTGGCGGAACTCTGATTTGCGAAACTCGGATGAAAACTCGGATTGGCGGGACTCTGACGGGGACTCGGAGCGGAGAAGGCCGCAACAGTTGCCGCTACCGTTGCCGCCACCAAAAATGCAGGTATTCGTGCGATTTTCATTTTGCTTTCACTTCTGCGGGCGGCGCGGTGCGCCGTCCGGGCACCATCGTGCCTCCCTTTTTCCACTTCGGGCCGAACGAAGAGCCGTCGGGGAAGCACCCGGTTTCGATGAAGGCGAGCGCGGCCTCCGCGACGGCATCGCCTGAGCGGACCGGGTCGATCTCCATCCGCGAGAGTTCGCGGAAATAGACGGGGCCGATGCCGGCGTTGGCCCAAGTCGCGACACGGATGTCGCGCGGGGCCGAAAGGCCGAGACTCGCGAGGGCGAGGAAGCCGCCGCGCGCCATGTGGTCGGAGTTGAAAAAGACGAGGTCGTCCGGCTCGAACGCATGCGCCTT
The DNA here is from genome assembly GCA_017450425.1 of Kiritimatiellia bacterium. GTDB lineage: Bacteria > Verrucomicrobiota > Kiritimatiellia > RFP12 > UBA3636 > UBA3636. The sequence goes on along the minus strand of JAFSUV010000020.1, from coordinate 3,275 downwards.
CGCGTAGCGCATCACGCCGTCGAGGCCCGCCTGCTCGCTTGCCACATACCAGCCGCGCGCGGCGTCGGGCTTCACCGCGACCGTGGTCACGGCGATGCCGGCCTCGCGCAGCGCGGGCGCGGCGTCGCAGAGGATGCCGGCAAGCCGGAACTGGACGACCTTGCGCACCCCGGCGGCGCGGCACGCCTCCACGAAGTCCGGTATCGCCGCGTCGTAGTCGGCGCGGACAAGCCCCGCCGCGCCCGCCGGCGCCTTTTCCATGTCGGCCACGACCGCGAACGGGATCCTGCGGTGCGCGAGGTGGCGGAAAATCGCGGGGCGGTCGTAGAGGACGATCACCAGATCGACCGAGCGCGCGAGCGCGGCGTCGAGCAGCGAGAAGTCGTACCTGCCGCCCTCCGCGCCGTCGCCCTCCACCGTGGCGCGGGTGAAGAGGAACCCCGCCTTGTTGAGCGAAGTGCGCAGCGCCTCGCCCATCGCCATCTGGAACGGGCCGATGTCCAGCTCGGGGCAGACGAAGACCACGTGGCCGCGCCACTGCTTCGCGCCACGGTCGCGCACGACCGAGCCGCGGCGTGGACGCGATTCGACGTAGCCGTCCGCGACCAGGCGGCGCATGGCGGCCTCGGAAACGATGTGGCTCACGCCAAGCGAAGCGGCCAGGGCGCGGGTCGAGGGGATCGTATCGCCTGGGGCGTAGTAGCCCTGCGCGATGGCCGTGCGGAAGCCGTCGGCAATTTGCGCGAGAAGCGGCCGCGTGTCGTTTCGGTTGAGCGAAAACGGCAATTTTTTCCTTGTACCCATGCAAAGCCCCGATTCAATTCCCGGAAACGTGGGGCATTATGGGCAATATGGGCAGATTTGTCAAGCGGTTGATGGATTCCGGTCTTGTCCGGCATTTTTTCCGGGCGCGCACGTCTTTCGCTTTCGGGAGTCGGGACGAACGCCTAAAGCGAAAATAGTGTAATATCCCGGAGCATGAAACCGAATTACGCCTTTTTTGCGGCGACAATGCTCGCGTGCGCTTTGGCGACGCGCGCCGACGGCGGCGTCAAGGCCGTCTGCTCGCTGCCTCCGATCGCGGCGCTCGTCGAGGAAATCGGCGGGCCGGAGGTCGCATGCAGGTCTATCGTGCCCGCGAATGCCGACCCGCATTCGTTCGAGCCGTCGCCGAAGGACTTCGCGGCGATGGACGCCGGGTCTCTGTATTTTTCCGGCGGAATGGATTTCGAGGCGGTGCTCAAGGAAAGGCTCGAGGCGCGCGCAAGCGGAGTGCGTTTCGTTTCGCTCGGCGGCACCGGCCACCATGGCTGGCTCTCGCCGGTCACGCTTTCGGAGTGGACGGACGCCATAGCCGCCGCGCTTTCGGACTGCGGTGCAGACGGCGCCGGAGAAAGGGCGGCAAAGGCGAAAAAGCGCTTTGCGGAAATCCTCGAAGACGGCAAAGCCGATCTGGAGCGCGCCGGCGTGCGCGCCTTTGCCGCTTTCCATCCGGCGCTCGACGCTTTTGCGGACGCTTTCGGCATCGAACAAATCGCCGTCGAACACGACGGGAAGGATCCCGGCCCGCGGCACATCGCCGCGGCGCGTGCGCGCCTCGTGCAGACAAACGCCCGAATCATGTTCGTGCAGAACGACGCCGAACGGCGCAAGGCGGAAGCGTTTTGCAGCGGACTTGCGCTGGAAATCGTGGAACTGCACCCCACGGCCCCCGGTGCCGTGGAAACCATTGAAAAAGCGCTCGAAGCGCTTTGCCGCAAAGGCGGCTCAGACGGAACCGCGCCGAAATGAGCGGAACCGCGAAGAAGGCGGGCCTCGTCGGCTCGCTCACGCTCGCGAGCAGGATTCTCGGCCTCGCGCGTGACATGCTGCAGTCGCGCTTCGTCGGCGGCGGCATGGAGCAGAGCGCGTTCACGCTGGCGTTTCTCGTGCCGAACCTGTTCCGCAGGCTTTTCGGCGAGGGCGCGCTCACCGCGGCGTTTCTCCCGGTGTTCAAGGGCGAAATCGACGCCGGCCGCCGGGACGAAGCGCTGCGACTCGCCCGCGCGGTCTCGACGATGGTGGTGTGCATCCTCTCCGCCTTCGTCCTCGCCGGCGTACTCGCCGCCGGCGCGGCGGGGCGCTGGTGGCAACCGGCCGCGGACGCGCCCGAGGGCAGGATCGCGCTCACGCTGAAACTCGTGCGGATACTGCTCCCGTACGGCGTGTTCATCTGCGCCGCCGCATTTTGCATGGCCGCGCTGAACGCGCTGGGGCGGTTTTTCGAGTCGTCGGTCGTACCGTGCGTGCTCAACATCGTATGGATCGCCGCCCTCGCGCTCGTGGCGGTTTTCGCCCCGCAGTGGAACGCCGCCCGCACGGTGTCGTTCGTTTCCATGGCGATCGTCGCCGCGGGGGCGCTGCAATTCGCGTTCCTCTTTTTCGCCCTGCGGCGCAGGGGCTACACGCTCCGGCCGGCGCTGAAAGGCTGGCGCGACGAAAAGACGCGCCTCGTATGGCGCAGGACCGGCCAGGCGGCGATCGGTGCCGGCGCCGTGCAGATAAGCACCGCGTGCGACCAGGCGCTCGCCCAAATGGCCGCGCCGTGGGCGGCCGGCGTGCTGGCGTTCGCGAACAGGCTCGTGGAATTGCCGCTCGCCATCGTCGGCACCGCGTTTTCGACCGTTCTTCTGCCTGTTTTTTCCGGCAAGTTCGCCAGCGACGACTTTGACGGGGCGCGCTCCGAGTTTCTCGGCGCGGTGCGGCGCGTCCTTTCGCTGATGATACCCGCCGCCGTGGGACTTGCGATACTCGCGCCGGACGTCGTGCGGGTCGTGTTCGAAGGCCGGTCATTTGTGGCGCGGGACTCGGAGCGGGTCGCGCGGGCGGTGGTTTGCTACGCGCCGGGGCTGGTTTTCTTCGGACTCAACAAAACGCTCGTCCCGTGGTTTCAGGCGCAGGGCGACGTTCGCACGCCCGTCGCGGTGTCCATTGCGATGGTGGCGGCCAATGCGGCGCTGAACATCGCCGCCGTCGCCGTTCTTCCGGCCGAGTGGCGCCACGCGGGGATCGCCGGCGCGACCGTCGCGAGCGCCATGGGGTCGTGCCTCCTGCTTTCCGCCGCCGCCCGCCGCAAAAACGGCGCAATGGGCTGGAAATCGCTGGCGCGCCCGGTTGCGGCCGCGTGCGCGGCAGCGGCGGCGATGGGGATTTTCGCCGCCGCTGCGCTTTCGGCGTGGCCGGCACCGTGTTCCGCCGCAAACGGCGCCGGCGCCTCGTGGTTGCGGTCGGCGATG
>JAFSUV010000019.1 GCA_017450425.1 Kiritimatiellia bacterium | reverse complement strand
CTCCGGCGCGCCGGCGGCGGCGAGCATGGCGGCGAACGCCGCCGGCGAGGTGCCGCGCACGTTTTCTACGGCTATGAGCGTGTCGCCGGGCTTTAGCCCCGCCTCGACATCGGCCGCCGAACCCGGCACCACGGCGCCGATCCCGCAAACCTCGGCCTGGGAAATCCCGGCGATGCGCTGGGTGCCGATCTGGTCGCGCTCGACGCCGGCGCGGACGGTGCGCGCCGCGCCATCGACGATGTTCGACACCGCGATGGAGACGGCGCCGTCTTCGCCGCAGAGGTGAACTTCCTGTATGAAGTCCGACCACGTGGCGACGCTTTTCTCGGCGACTTTGAGCACCATGTCCCCTTCCCGCAGACCGGCCCGCTCCGCTTCGCAACCGTGGCGCACGGTGCCGATGACCGCCCCGCCGAACGACAGCGCGGGGTTTTCCACCGGCGGCAGCGCCCACACCAGAACCGCGAGCGGCACGGCGAGGGCGACATTGCAGAGCGGCCCCGCGACTGCGACCACGAGCCGCTTCCACCAGAGCGCGGGCTGAAGCGGCTCCGCCGCGCCGTCGCCTCCGGCCGAGCCTTGAATCCGCGCCATGCCGACGGGATCGAGCTGCGGCAGGGCGACGTAGCCGCCGAACGGAAACGCCGAAATGCGGTACTCGGTCTGCCCGATCTTCCTCTTCCAGAGCGCCGGGCCGAATCCGATCGAAAAAACATCCGCCCTCAGGCCGAGCAGCTTCGCCGCCGCGAAGTGGCCGCCTTCATGGACGAAAATGGACACGCCGAAAAGAACCACCACTCCGATTGCGGCGGCAATCCAACTTGCCACTTCGCCGAACGAAGCGGCAAAGACGTAGGCGCAAATGCCGGGCATCGGGCGCTAAGCCCCCTTCACGACGCGCGCGCCGCCGGAGCAGACCACGGTGCGGGTGTCGCACCGGTCGCCGTTCTTGTGGGCGTAGGCGTGGCGGATCGCGGCCGCGGCGGCCTCGGCGTCGCGCGAGCGGACGAGCACAACAGCCGATCCTCCGAACCCGCCGCCGGAAAGGCGCGCGCCGAGCACGCCGGGGATCGCCTTCGCGGCGTCCACGACCGTGTCGAGCTCGGGGCAGGAGTTCTCGAAGTAGTTGCGCGAAGAGTCGTGCGACTCGAACATGAGCCGCCCGAACGATTCGACGTCCCCTTCGCGCAGCATCTCCACGCCGGCGAGCACCCTGCCGTCTTCGCCGATCGGGTGCGCGGAGCGCTTGGCGTCGAGCTCCGGCATGTCCGCGCGGTGCGCGAGCCACTCGGCCCACGACACGTCGCGGAGGGCGGAAACCTGGTGGTCGAGCGCGGCGGCGAAAAAGCGCGCGGCCCTTTCGCAGCATTCGCGCCTTTCGTTGTAGGCGCCATCGACGAGGGCGTGCTTGGCGTGCGTGTTGCACATGAGGAAGCACACGTCGGAGGGGAAGGCCACGGGCTTGAACTCCCTCGACCGGAAGTCGGACATGACGAGGTGGTCCTTCTCGCCGAAAACCGAAGTGGCCTGGTCGAGCAGGCCGCACTTGACGCCCGCGAACTCGTGCTCCGCCTTCTGCCCGATGAGCGCCACTTCAAGCGGTGCCGGTTCGACGCCGCGGATCTTCGCCATCGCCAGCGTGGCGCACACTTCGAGCGCGGCCGACGACGACAGCCCCGAACCGAGCGGGATGTTGCCGAGGAACATGGCGTCGAAGCCGCGCTCCGGCGCGCCGAACGCGGCGTTGAGGCCGGCGAGGCAGCCCTTGACGTAGTTGCTCCAGACGTGGTCCTCCGAGCGCTCCGGCGCCGAAACCGGGAACGAGACCTCGGCCATGATGTCGCCCGCGACGAGGCGCACCGCAGAGTCGGTGCGGGGCGAGATCGCGAAAAACGTGCCGCAGTTTATCGCCGCCGACAGCACGTAGCCCTCGTTGTAGTCCGTGTGGTTGCCGAGCACCTCGATCCTGCCGGGCGCGTACGAGACGATCGCCGGGGCGTATCCGAAAGTTTCCGAAAACTTGTTTTCCAGCGTTTGCTGCAAATCCGTTGCCATTGCTTGTTTCTCCGCAAAAAAGGCCGTGTCCGGGCGCGGTTCGCGGGCGCTGGCGGACAGGTGGAACGACATTGTACGCAATTTCCTGCGGCGGGTCAATTTTCCGGCCGCGCGGCCGTTTGAAAAAAAACAGTTTATTTTTCAAGCAATTGTGGTATCATGCCATCCCGAACGCGCACATTCGCCGGTTTCAATACAACCTTCAATCAGATGAACAATTTCATGTATGCGACGGACACGGGCTCCCCGGTCAATCCGGTCTCGGCGCTTGACTACCTGCCGACGGCGGAACTGCGGGCGCTTCAACTGCACCGCCTGCGCTACATCGTCCGCTATGCCTACGACAGGGTGCCCCTCTTCCGCCGGCGCTGCGAGCAGCGCGGCGTCCGCCCCGAGCACATAAAGTCGCTCTCCGACATACGGCTCCTGCCGTTTTCGATGAAGAGCGATTTGCGCGACGAGTATCCGCTCGGACTTCAGGCCGCGCCCATGGCCGAAGTGGTGCGCTTCCAGTGCTCCTCCGGCACCACGGGCAAGCCGATCGTCGTGCCGAACACCTGGAACGACATCGAGGTGTGGAAGAACGGCGTCATGCGCTGCCTCGCGATGTACGGCGTGACGCCCAACGACATCGTGCAGGTCGCATACGGCTACGGCCTCTTTACCGGCGGTCTCGGCCTGCACTACGGCGCCGAGGGGTTCGGGTGCGCGGTGCTGCCGATTTCGGGCGGCAACACGGATCGCCAGATCATGCTCATGAAGGACCTGGGCGTCACGACCGTGGCCTGTACGCCGAGCTATTTCCTGCACATCATCGACGAGGGGCACAAGAAGGGCATCGATTTCCGCAAGGAGATGAAGCTGCGGCACGGCGTGTTCGGCGCCGAGCCGTGGACGGAGGAGATGCGCGCCAAGATCGAGGAATACACCGGCCTCGTGGCGCACGACATCTACGGCCTCACGGAAATCGCCGGTCCGGGCGTTGGCGGCGACTGCTGCCACCGCACGGGGCTGCACATCTTCGAGGACCACTTCTACCCGGAAATCATCGATCCGGAGACCCTCGAGCCGCTTCCCGACGGCGAGCAGGGCGAGCTCGTGTTCACGACGCTCGACCGCACGGGCTGCCCGATGATCCGCTACCGCACCCGCGACCTTACGCGGATCGAGGCGACCCCGTGCCCCTGCGGCCGCACGGTGCGCCGCATCGCGCGCATCAACGCCCGCAGCGACGACATGCTGATCGTCCACGGCGTGAACCTCTTCCCGTCCCAGGTCGAGTCCGGGCTGCTGAAAGTTCCGGAAGTGCTGCCGCACTACCAGATCGTCGTCACGCCCACCGGCGCGCTCGACGCACTTGAAGTGAAGGTGGAAGTGTCGCCCGAGGCGCTCGCGGCCGGCGAAAAAGTCTGTGCGGACGTGAAGCACCGCGTTCGCGCGGCGGTAAAGTCCGTGACCGGACTCTCGGCCGAGATTTCGCTCCTGGAGCCGCACACGCTGCCCCGCTCCGAAGGCAAGATAAGGCGCGTGGT
>JAFSUV010000018.1 GCA_017450425.1 Kiritimatiellia bacterium | reverse complement strand
GTGCAACCGGCGAGCGTCCCGTCGGCAAGCCGCGCTTCGCCGCCCTTGAGAAACACGTCGAGGCCGCCGCACTCGAACTTGCCCTCCGGCGCGCCCGCCGGGCGGATGTTGTCCGAAACGAAAACCAGCCTTTCCGGGCCGAAGGCGCGATAGGCGAGAAGCACGACCGCCGGAGCGACGTGCAGGCCGTCGCAAATGATCTCGGCAAACGCGCCCTTCGCCACGGCGGCGCCGATCGGGCCGGGCTTGCGGTGGTGGAGGCCGGGCATCGCGTTAAACGTGTGCGTAAGACTCGTCGCCCCCGCATCGAACGCCGCCGCCGCCTGCTCGAACGTGGCGTCGGTGTGGCCGACCGAGACCGAAACGCCCATGGCGGCCGCTTCGCGTATGTAGTCGAGCGCGCCGGGCAGTTCCGGAGCGATCGTGACGCGCAGGGCGGCCGGACGGAGGGAGCGCAGCTCGGCGATGTCCGGCGGGCGTATGCAGGCCTCGTTCTGGGCCCCCTTGCGCGAAGAGGCGATGTGCGGCCCTTCGAGGTGGATCCCCGGCAGACGCGCCCCCGGCACGTCGCGCGATGCGGCGCAGACGCGCTCCAAGTCTTCGCGAAAGGCCGTCATCGTGGTGGGCAGCCAGGTCGTGGTGCCATTTTTGGCGCGCCACACCGCCATCTCGGCGAAATCGGCGTCCATCGTGTCGAGTCCGAGGCAGCCGTGGGCGTGGACATCGACAAGACCCGGAACGGCGAGCAAACCGCCGCCGTCGATCGCGCCGCCGCGCGCCGGCGCAGCCGCGCCGGAGAGGATCGAGACGACCCTGCCGCCGTCCATTTCAATCGATTTGACACCGCCGTCGAGGCGGACATTGCAAAGTGTAGTCATCGGTCGTGCCTGTCGCTTCGCGGCGGCACCATTGCCGCCGACGCCGCGCATGATATCACGGAAGGCGTCAGGAACGGCGATTTTTTTTGCGGACGGTGTCCGGGCCGGAGCAAAGCGCGCAAAGCCGCTCCGCATCGAGCCCGGACCATCCCGGCAGCGAGCAGACGGTTTCAAGCACCAGGGCGCACGCGAAGGCGTCGTAAAGGGCGTCGTGCGGACCGCGGCCGGGACAAACGCTCCCGAGCCGCGGGGCGAGACCGAGCGCCGGGGCGAGATCCTCCAGGGCGTAGGACGGCGCATCCGGCCAAACGAGCCGCGAAAGCGCCAGCGTGTCGATCCAGAGCGCCGGGCGGTGCAGAGGAGCCGCGGCGGCGAGGATGGAGCGCTCCGTGCCGGCATTGTGGGCGACGAGCGGCAGCTCCATGAGCGGCGCCACCTCCGGCCAGAACTCCGCGAGCGTCGGCGAGGCGGCGATCTCGCGCCGCAACTCGCCGTGGCGCCCCGGCGCCCACTTGTTGAAGGGGCGGCCGGGATCGACCCTTAGGAGCGACTCCACGCGACGCGCCCGCTCGACGCCGCCATCCGGCGCCACGGCGACGGCACCGATCTGCCACGGCTCGTTGCGGAAGCCGGGGACGCTCCCCGTCGTCTCGAAATCGATGGCGCAGTACGGAAACACGGTCGCCGGTGCCAATACGCCGCCGACGCGGCACTCAATCGTTCACGCCGAGCCCGAACAGCGCGAAATCGCCCTTGAGCGGATCGTCGGGGAAAACCTCGGCGAGCCGGAGCGTAAGCCCCAGCGCGGCCTGCATCGTGGGGGCGCGCGAATAGAGAAGCCCCATCTTGCGGGCCTGGCGCGCCACGTGAACGTCGAGCGGAACCACGAGCGTGCGCTTGTCGATCCAGCTGCTCCACAGCCCGACATCGACGGGCGAGCCGATGCGCACCATCCAGCGCATGAACATGCAGAGCCGATTGCAGACCGAAGACGTGTCCTGCGGCACGACCGGCGAGCAGCCGCTGTCGGAATACGCCTCGCAAATCGCCTCGACGGCGCCGACGCCATCCTTCGTGTTCATCCGCACAAACGTGCCGATCGTGCCGTACTCCAGCAAAATCTCCTTCGTGCGGGCGAAAAACGCAGCCATCTTGCCACGCGGGAAGATGCGGTAGAAGCTCGTTTCGTCGCCGATGAAGAACGTCTCCTCGAACTTCCCCTCCTTTATCCAGTTGTGCAGGTCGCCGCCGGCCTCGGCCACGACCGAGGCGATTTTGGCCATGAACTGGGAGCGGTTGCCGTAGCTCAGGCATGCGGCCACGAGCCCCGTGGTCTCCTTGTTCGCGTCGCCAGACGCCTCGTGGACGAACCGGACCGGATCGGACGCGACGAACTGCGGCGTCTCGTACTTGGCGGCGAGAAACCGCAGGCGCGATTCCGCATCTTCGATTTCCGGATGTGCAGCTGAAAATGGATCGGTCGTCATTTTGTGTCTGGTTTAAACGGCGGATCCGGCCGTTTCGGAGGTTGCGTCAACCGTTTCAGATGGTGGGCGGAGCGGGATTCGAACCCACGACGGCTTGGGTGTAAACCAAGAGCTCTAACCACTGAGCCATCCGCCCGCAAAAAATCCCCTATTTCTTCCTCAAATCGACCACGCGCCTTATCTTGCCTTCGGAGCGGGGCAGCGTGTGCGGCTCCAGGAG
>JAFSUV010000267.1 GCA_017450425.1 Kiritimatiellia bacterium | reverse complement strand
GGGTTCACGTGGAACTTCGTCGCATTGTCGATCATGCCGGTGCCGGAAAGTTCGTCGCGGATTACCGCTTCGACAGTCGGGCGGATCGTGCGCGCGATGTCCGGCCCGGCCGTGGTCTGGTGCGAGAGGACGATCGAATCGATGCGCACGGGCGTGCCGGAGTCGTCGTAAACCACGCTCACCTGGCTCTTCGCATCGGGCCTGAGCCACTCGATGCCGCCGCTCTTGCGCTCGAAGGTGAACCTGCGCATGAGACGGTGCGCCCACGCGATTGGCGCCGGCATGAGTTCCGGCGTTTCGCGCACGGCGTAGCCGAACATCATGCCTTGGTCGCCCGCGCCCTGTTCCTCGGCCGAGCCGCGGTTTACGCCCATCGCGATGTCGGGCGACTGGCTCGCGAGCCTGTTTTCGTAGCGGAGGGTGTCGTAGGAGAAGCCCTCTTCCGGCCGGTCGTACCCGATGTCGCGGATCACGCCGCGGACGATGGGCTCCGCGTCGAGCGCCTTGCCGGACGGGATCGCGATCTCGCCCAGGTTGGCGGCGAAATCCGGCCCGACGAACGATTCGGCCGCTACGTGCGAAGCCGGATCGAGGGCAAGGGCGGCATCGAGAATCGCGTCGGAAATCTGGTCGGCCACCTTGTCCGGATGCCCTTCCGAAACCGCTTCCGAGGTAAAGACGAACATTGCGCTGATCCCTGTAAACGAGTGTCGGTCGAACCGGCTTCAGTGCGCGATTTCGCGCGCCACGCGCTTCAAATCTGCATCTACCATCATGTGGATGAGCTGCTCGAGCGAAGTCTTGGCCTCCCAGCCGAGCTTTTCCTTCGCCTTTGCCGGGTTGCCGAGCAGCAAATCGACTTCGGCCGGCCTGTAGAACTTGGGATCCACCACGACGAATTTTTCGTAGTCGAGGCCGACATGCTCGAAGGCGATGCGGCACATGTCGCGCACGGTCGTGGTGCGGCCGGTCGCGACGACGTAGGTGTCCGGCTCGTCCTGCTGCAGCATCGCCCACATCGCTTCCACGTAATCGCCGGCGAAGCCCCAGTCGCGCTTGGCGTCGATGTTGCCGAGGCGCAATTCCTTCTGGACGCCGAGTTTGATGCGGGCGACGGCGTCCGAGACCTTGCGCGTCACGAACTCGATGCCGCGCAGCGGCGACTCGTGGTTGAAAAGGATGCCCGAGCAGCCGAAAATGCCGAAGCTCTCGCGGTAGTTGATCGTCATCCAGTGCGCGAAGAGTTTCGAGACGCCGTAGGGGCTGCGCGGATAAAACGGGGTTTTTTCGCTTTGCACCGGCTCCTGGATCTTGCCGAACATCTCCGAAGTCGAAGCCTGGTAGAACTTCGCTTCGGGGCGCACCTGGCGGATCGCTTCGAGGATGTTCAGCGCGCCGAGACCCGTGGCGTTGGCCGTGAGGATCGGCTGCGCCCAGCTCGTGGCGACGAAACTCTGCGCGCCCAGGTTGTAAACCTCGTCCGGCTCGCACGCGAGCAGGGCGCGGACTATGGACGCGATGTCCGTCAGGTCGCCGTCCACGAGATCCACCTTCTCCCGGATGCCGAGGTAGTCGAGCCGCCACGTGGTGGGCGTCGCGCGCCTGGCGAGAAGACCGTGGACTTCGTACCCCTTTTCAAGGAGGAATTTGGCGAGATAGGCGCCGTCTTGGCCTGTTATGCCGGTGATGAGAGCGGATTTTGACATGGGAACCGAGGTTTGTTAAGGGTTGGAAGGCGTGGCAACAATCACACAAACACGCGGATTTGTCAAGCCCAGCGGACGAAGCCGGGCATTGTGGTGCGCCAGGCGTCCGATGCTGGCACGACGCGCGCCGAGAAGGCGAAGGAACCAGCGTCGGCGCACTTCACCGTGGCCTTGTACGTCTTCACGGCGTCTGCCGCGCGCCCGGCCGGCGCCATCGCCTTCGCTTCGCCGGAGCGCACTTCGCCGCGCGCGTCGCGGCGGCCGATCCAAAGCTCGACCCGTACGTCGTCTTCGCGCACGGAGCCGAGGCGGACTTTGGCCGTGACCGTGAACTCGTCCCCGACGACGATGGCCGAGCCGTCGCGGTCGGCCTCGACTGATTCGATCTTCACGTCGCCCCAGCTGCCGAAGAGCGCGTTGCGGCGCGCGACGTCGTCCTTGAGCGCCGCGAAGCCGCCGGCCGAGAGCGCTTCGTAGTTGCCGAGCGCCGGCTCGTAGGATCCGGCGAAGTAATCGGCAACCATGCGGGTCGAGGAGAAGCGCGCGAGGGACATCTTCACCGATTCTTTCATCATGCCGATCCAGCGAAGCGGCAGCTCGCCGTGCGGCCGGTCGTAGAACGCCGGCACGATCTCGCTCTCGAGCAGATTGTAGAGCGACTGCGCATCGTTTGCGTTCTGCTGGCCTTCGTCCGCAAACTCCTGCCCGTCGCCGATCTGCCAGCCGCAACGCGGCGAGTAGCCCTCGGGCCACCACCCGTCGAGCGTCGAGACGTGGATTGCGCCGTTCACGCACGCTTTCATGCCGGACGTGCCGCTCGCCTCCATCGGGCGGCGCGGCGTGTTGAGCCACACATCGACGCCGCGCACCATGCGGCGCGCGATGTGGATGTTGTAGTTTTCGAGGAAGACGATGCGCCCCTTCACCTCCGGGTCGCGCGAAAACTCCACGATGCGGCGGATGAGTTCCTTGCCGCCGTTGTCCGCGGGGTGCGCCTTGCCGGCGAACACGATTTGGACGGGGTGGGCCGGGTCCGTGAGCAGGCGCTTGAGACGCGCGGGATCGGAGAGCAGGAGCGTCGCGCGCTTGTACGTCGCGAACCGGCGCGCGAAGCCGATCGTGAGCGCATCCTTGTCGAGCGCGCCGCGGCAGGCCTCGATTTCGGACGGCGAGCCGTGGCGGCGGCGCGCCGAGCGCTCGAGCGACTCGCGGGCGATGCGCACCAGATGCGCCCTGGCCGCTTCGTGGACGCGCCAGAACTCTTCGTCGGAAATGTGGTCAATGCGCGAAGCGCGCTCTTCCGAGAGCGGCGTCTTGTCCCAGTCCGGCCCCAGAACCGAGGTGTAGAGCCGCCCGTTGTCGGAGCTCAGCCACGTCGGCACGTGGATGCCGTTCGTCACGTGGCCGATCGGCACCTCTTCCACCGGAAACTCGGGCCAGAGGTGGTGCCACATGTCGCGCTCCACCACGCCGTGGAGTTTCGCCACGCCGTTGTCGAAGAGCGAGCAGTTGAGGCCGAGGATCGTCATCGAAAGCTCGTCGGACGGGTCTTGCGGGGCGCGTCCGAGGTTTTTCACCGTTTCCGCCGGAAGCCCGCCGTCGCGCTCCATCGCTTCGAGTTGCGGCCACAGCAGCTGCAGGTTGAACGTTTCGTTGCCGGCGGGAACCGGCGTGTGGGTGGTGAACACCGAGGTGCGGCGCACGAAGACCCGCGCTTCGTCGAACGTGAGGCCGCTGCGCTTCATGGCGCGGGCGATGCGCTCCGGTCCGAGGAACGCGGCGTGGCCTTCGTTCATGTGCGAACAGGCCACTTCGTATCCGAGCGCTTCGACGGCGCGCAGCCCGCCTACGCCGAGGAGCACCTCCTGGCGCAGCCGGTTGAGCTTGTCGCCGCCGTAGAGCTGCCCCGTCACGGCGCGCAGGTGCGGCGGGTTTTCCGGGATGTTCGTATCGAGCAAAACGAGCGGGATGCGCCCGACCATGAGTTTCCACGCGGTGAACTTGAGCTCTCCGTCCGCAAGCGGCACCGAAAGGAGGAGCGGCTGGCCGTTCGCGCCGAGGCAGCGCGAGATCGGGAGGCGGTGGACGTCGTTTTCGGGATAGCCCTCGATCTGCCACCCCGATGCGTCGATCTCCTGCTCGAAATAGCCTTCGCGGTAGAACAGCCCGATGCCCACGAGCGGGATGTCGAGGTCGGAGGCGCTCTTGAGGTGGTCGCCCGCGAGGATTCCGAGGCCGCCCGAATAGATGTGCACCGATTCGTGGAGGCCGAATTCCATCGAGAAGTAGGCGATTACGCGGCGGTTCGTTTCGCCCGGCGTCTTCCAGTGGCGCGACGAAAGGACGAACTTTCCGAAGCGCTCCTCCACGGAGCGCATGTGGGCGATGAACGACGAGTCGGCCGCAAGCTCCTCCAGGCGCGCCTGCCCGACATGGGAGAGAAGGCGCACGGGGTTGAACTCCAGTTCGCGCAGGAGCGTCGGGTTGATGCGCTGGAAAAGCGACATCGCCTCCACGTCCCAGCTCCACCAGACGTTTCCTGCGAGCGTGCGCAGGAAGGAGAGGTTTTCCGGGACTTTCGGGGCGACGGTGAATGATTTGAACGTAGGCATTTTCTGTGTTTCTCCATGCGCCGCATGTTTGGCGGCGCCGGTAAAATGGCTGATTCCGGCGATTACCGCTTCTGTTTCCATTCGCCGTCGATGCTCTCGCGGTACCAAACGCCGGCCGGCAGTTTTTCGCGCATCTTCTCGGCGCGGCGTTTTTCCACGTCCTGGCGCTTGGCGCCGGTTTCGGCCGCGATTTCGGCCATGCGTTTGCGGCGGGCGGCGTTGCCGTTGTCGATCGCGTCCTGCGCCGCGTCGTCAAGCTCCGCCCGCGCCGTGAAATATCCGCGCTCGTCGATCGCGACCTTGCCGGATTCCAAAAGCCCCTTTGCAAGCTCGAAATCCTTGGACGGCTTCTTGGTTTCGTTTTCAAGCTCCTGGTCGAGCGCCTTGTCAACCTTGAGGTTGACGTCCATCGTGATCTGGATCGGCTTTACTTCGTGCTCTGTCCTTATGGCAAGGCAGCCGGCGAAGAGCACCGTGCCGGACAGGGCGGCGGCGAGAGGCGGACTGAAGCGTTTCATGTTTGCAGAAGGGTTGAGAAGCGGGGGAGAGGCCGAAATTCGGCCGCACAGGCGCTGTTGGGCGGTCATTTTACCAGAAACGGGGTTTTCATGTGTTCGCAACCCCCGACTGCGGCGGCGCCGTGGCGGCAGACGCGATCTTCCGCCACAGGGGGTACGAAATGTGCTAGTATCCCCGGCATGAAACACGCAGAATCTTCGGTCGCCCTGCCTTCGCTCTTCGTTTTGTTCGCGCTAGCCGCCGCTCTTCCGGCCGGCGCGGCGCTTGTCCCCGTCTCGCCCGTTGGCCGGGAGACGGTTCCTCTCGTCCCGGAGGCGCAGCGCAAGGTCATGGACAGGCCGGCGCTGGCCGACCGGATTGCGCTCTTTCGCGAGGATCGCGAAAAGGGTGGCAAGGTGATCCGGCACGACAAGTTCTGGCGCAAGGCAAGGCCGGTCGTGCTTGCATGGGACGCCACCGAAGGCGAGACCGGCCCGTGGAAGATCGAAATCGGCAAAGATCCGGATCTTGCGGACGCACGCGTTTGGTATGTGCCGGTCAAGAGCGTGGATTCGGCAACCGGGCGCGAGACGGACAAGGATATCGACGGCGTCGGGGGCGAGCGCGTCGAATACACGGTGTCGCGCGCCAATCTCGAAGTCGCCCGTCCGTACTACTGGCGCGTGACGGGGCTCGGAAAGCCGGCCGACGGCAAGAAGAAGGGTCCGGTCGTACGCTCCGAAATCGCCGCGTTCCGGACCGAGGACCGCGCCCCGCGCTGGATCGCGATCGACGGCGATGTCCACAATATCCGCGACTTCGGCGGCTGGCGCACCGAGGACGGTCGCCGCGTCCGGCAGGGCATGGCCTTCCGCGGGCAGGGCCTCAACTACAACAGCGTGACCGGGGAAACGCAGGGCCGCAACCGCCTCACGGTGGAGGACGTGAAGTATTTTACGCGGACGCTCGGCGTGAAGACCGACCTCGATCTTCGCGGCAAGGGCGAGACCGTCGATATGACGGAGTCGCCGCTCGGCCCGGCCGTGCGGTTCATAGAGCACTCGTCCCCTTGCTATCGCGGCATTTTCAGCGAGAGCGGCAAGAAGACGATGGCCTCGAACGTGCGCGTGTTTTGCGACGAAGCCAACTACCCGATCTACTTTCACTGCATCGGCGGCGCCGACCGCACGGGGTCGCTCGCCTATACCCTTCTGGCGGTTCTGGGCGTGCCGAAGCACGACATCGAGACCGACTGGGAATCGACGTTCTACCCGAAAATCCCCGACGACCTCCACGAAAAGGAGCCTGACTTCTGGTGCCGCGAATCCCACCTGACGGACGGCTTTTCGAAGTACGGCAGACCCGGCGATTCCTGGCAACGCCGCGCCGAGCTTTACCTGCTCGACTGCGGCATCACTCTGGAGGAAATCGCCCGTCTGCGCGATTTGCTGCTTGAACCCGCGGAATACTGAATTTCCGCTAAAGGCGCATCGACGGCCGGGCCGCAGGAATCCACTTTTCCCGTTCGCGCCACAATGGGAACGACATCCGGGAGGACGATTTCGCCTTCGGCGGCGACGGGTGCCGCCGGCACGATTGAGCACCGTATCGACCATGTTGAATGGTGCTCGTTGTCTGGCGTCCCGCGCCGGATGAGGTTTCCCTTCCAGGTCAAGACGGCGGGCTGGATCGTAGTCTCGAACCAATGCTGCCGCAATCTGGGCATCCGCTACGGAACGGAGTTTTGCGTCCGTATGGCGGCTTCGGAGTCCGCCGCGGTTGACACCATCGACGGGCGCACCTACCGGACGCCTTTTCCGCACGTCGTGATGAAGCGCTTCGGAGCCGTGCACGACATGCGGCACAGAGGCTGGCGCGAGGCCTTTTTCGTCATCTACCCGCCGGCGCTTGCCGCGGCGCTGCGGCGCGCCGGGGCCGATGACGGCCCGGACGCGCTTCCCGTGTGGCCGGTCGGCGGCGCACCCGACGTGCTGGAGTCCATCCGCGAGATGCGCGCCCTCTTTGCGCGCGTCGCCGAACCTGGCGTGGCCGATGAACTCGACGCCCGCTGCTGG
>JAFSUV010000266.1 GCA_017450425.1 Kiritimatiellia bacterium | reverse complement strand
CCTAAAAAACGCAGTTGACACGAACAGACTTTCTCACACAGAGGCACGGAGGCACAGAGATTGATGGTTTTATGGATACACATGGTTCCCAGTTTCAATGCACCTTTTGGGTGAAAGCCTCGCATGCGATTTCAATGGTTTCAAAAGCCATTTTCCAATGTTCTCCGTGCCTCTGTGCCTCTGTGTGACACTTCAACTGCGACATTTAGGTTAAAACGCGCCGACGGCGTCGATGTCAACCGCCACGGCGACGCCCCGGGGCGGCGGCGATGCGGCCAAAGCCGCCGCGATGCGCGAATTGAGCAGCGCGGGCCTGTCGCCGCGCAGCACCATCTGGAAGCGCCATTGACCCTTCGCCCGCTCCAGCGCGGCGGGGACGGGCGCGCCGAGCCGCCAATCGCCCTGTGTGCCGATCGCAGCGGAGAGCCTCGCTGCGTACGCCTCGGCGGCGGCCCGGTCGCCGCCGCGCACCGTAATGCAGTCCAAGTGCGAAAACGGCGGGTAGCAAAGACTTTTGCGATCCTTCAGCTCCACCTCGGCGAAGCGGGCGAAATCCTCGGTCGCCGCGCATTCCACGGCGGGATGCCCCGGAGAAAAAGTCTGTATCACAACATCGCCGGGCTTCGTGCCCCGCCCTGCCCTGCCCGCCATTTGCGCAAGGAGCTGGAAAGTGCGTTCCGAAGCGCGGAAGTCCGGTATCGAGAGGCCTGAGTCGGCGGAGAGAATCCCGGCGAGCGTGACGTTTGGGAAGTCCAGCCCCTTGGCTATCATCTGGGTGCCGACGAGGATGTCCGTGCGCCCCGCTCGGAACTCGGCGAGTATTTCCTCGTGCGAACGCTTGCGGGTGGTGACGTCGAGATCCATCCGCGCTATGCGGGCGCCGGGAAAAATCTTCTGCGCGACCTCCTCCACGCGCTGGGTGCCGACTCCGCCGCGCCGCAGCTCACCGGAAGCGCATTCCGGGCAGACCTTCGGCACCGGCCGCCACGCGCCGCACACATGGCATCGCAGGACGCGGTCTGCGCTGTGCAGCGTCATCGACACCGAGCAATTGTCGCACGTTTCCACGTGGCCGCAGCTCACGCACGAAACCGTTGGCGCGAATCCGCGCCGGTTGAGAAGCAGCATCGTCTGCTCCCCGCTGCGGAGCCGCTCGCGCACCGCCGACACCAGGACCTCGGAAAAAACCGGCGTGCGACCCTCGCACCGCAGCGCCTCCTCGCGCATGTCAACCACCGTGACGCGCGGCATCTGCATGGCGACAGCGCGGTGCGCCATTTCGCAAAGCGCGTATTTCCCGGTGGCGGCGTTGTGCCAGCTCTCAAGCGACGGCGTCGCCGATCCGAGCACGAGGGCGCACCGTTCGATCCGCGCGCGCACGGCCGCGACGTCGCGCGCGTTGTAGCGCGGGGTTTCGTCCTGCTTGTAGCTCTGCTCGTGCTCTTCGTCAACGACGATGAGTCCCAAATTGCGCACCGGCGCGAAAAGCGCCGAGCGCGGCCCCACGACGATCCTGGCCTCGCCCGAGCGGATGCGGTGCCACTCGTCGTGGCGCTCGCCGGCGCCGAGTCTGCTGTGAAGCACCGCCACCACCGAGCCGAAGCGCGACACGAAGCGCCGTATCGTCTGCGGCGTGAGCGAGATCTCCGGCACCAGCACGATCGCGCCGCCGCCGTGCCTCAGCACTTCGGCCATCGCCTGGAGGTAAACTTCGGTTTTTCCGCTGGCCGTGACGCCGCGCAAAAGGACCGGTCGCGGCACCGGCGCCGATGCGTCGCGCGCCTGCGCCGCCGCCGCCAGCACGACGTCGAGGGCGGCGCTCTGCTCGCCCGTCAGCGGCAGCGGACTCGAAGGCGCGATGCGCCGCCCCTCCAGGGG
>JAFSUV010000265.1 GCA_017450425.1 Kiritimatiellia bacterium | reverse complement strand
GAGCGCTCCACGGCCGCCGATGTGCGGGCGCTCGCGGCGCAGGCCCGGCCGATCGGCTTCCTGGTGGACGAAGGGCTGCGCGAGGCGCATCTTGCGGCGCGCGACTTCTGCGGCGTGCCGGCGGTGCGCATCGATCCGTCGCGCACACCGCGCACGGACGGCGTATCGGCTGTCATCTGCGACAACGCCGCCGTGGCGCGCGCGGCATTTGAAGAACTCTCCGCAGGGCTCCCCTCCTGCTACGCCGCCGTCACCTACCGCCTTCCGCGCATCTGGGCGCGCGAACGCGTCGCAGCCTTCCGCACCATCTGCCGCGCCGCCGGTGCCAGATGCATCGTGTTCCCGGAGCGCCCCGGCGAAGAGTCGAACGAGCGCGCCGCGCGCCTGGCCCGCTGGACCGCCGCCCTGCCACAGCACTGCGCAGTTTTCGCCGTCAACGACTACACCGCCTGGGAAACCTGGCGCGCCCTCCGCTCCCAGGCGCGCCATGTGCCGAAGTCCGCCACCGTCATCGGCGCGGACGGATTCGACCTCGCCCCGGACGGCGACATCTCCCGCCTCTCGTCCGTGCGGCTCGATTTCGAGCGCATGGGCTTCCTCGCCGCAAAATCGCTCGCGGAACTGGCCACGCACAGAAAGCCGGGAAGGCGTCCGGCTGTCGTCGCGCTCGGCCCGCTGCTTGTGATCCGGCGCGAATCGACGCGCGGGCGCGGCCGGCGCGACGAACGCATCCTCGACGCCGTCGCCATGATCCGCGCCGAGGCGTGCCAGGGCCTCACGGCGGCCGCGCTCGCCGCCCGCTTCCGCTGCTCGCGAAATCTCTTCGAGCGCCGCTTCCGCGAGGCGATGGGGCACAGCGTCCTGGACGAGATCATCCACATCCGCCTGGAGCAGGTCTGCGAGATGCTGCGCCTCTCCCGCGCCACCATCGCCCAAATCGCGGAGCGTTGCGGCTTCGGCACCGAGCGCGACCTAAGAAAGATCTTCACCTCCCGCCTCAAGACGTCCCCGCGCCTGTGGCGCCGGGAGAACTCCCTGTAAATTTTCTCCGCTCTCCATTTGAACAAAACCGCGCGCTTCCGGCTTTATACTCGATGGAAGCAAGAGTTTCGCCAACCGCAATGGACATCGTAGAAGAGTTGAGGCGCGACCGCGAGAGCGGAGCGAGGCGGCTGGAGGCCGAATACAAAGTCGGCCTCCTCGCGCTCGCCCGGCGTTTCTGCACCGATCCGGGCGACGCCGAGGAGCTGGTGAACGCCACGTTCGCCGAAGTCATCGACAATATCGACGACTATATCGAGCAGTCGGCCTTTTTCGCCTGGATGTGCCAAATACTGACAAGCAAGTTTTCGCGGAGCGTCCGGCGCAAGTCGAGGCAGATGGAGGTCTATCCGGGCGACGTGCCGGAAATGGAGGACGAGGGCGCCCGGGAGGAAATCTACGCGAATCTCGACGCTTCGCTCCTGCGCGACGCGATCGCCAAGTTGCCGCAGGAACAGCGCGAGATCATCGTGCTGCGGTATTTTACCGACATGCCGGTGGCGAAAATCGCGAAGTTCCTCTCCATTCCGAGCGGGACGGCGCGAAGCCGTCTCCATTACGCCAGGCTCGCCCTAGCCGCCAAAATCGGCCCGGCGGCGAAAAAAGGCGGCGCGAAGGCGCTGGTACTGGCGCTCGCGCTCTGCGGGGTCGCCGCGCTCGGCGCGGCGGTGTGGAGCCTCGCCTCCGGCGGAGACGCTTCCACGGATCGTCCGCAGGACGATGCGGAGGCGGCCATTTCGGGGAAATGGCCCGATCAGGACGAAGCGGCCATTTCGGGGAAATGGCCCTATCAGGACGCCGATCCATCCGGATCGGCCGGCAACTCTCAACTTTCCAACTCCCAACTTTCCAACTTTCAACTTTCAACTCCCCAAGAAGACGCCATGAAAAACAGTACCACCTCAATCGCCGCCGCCATGATGGCTGCAACGGCGCTCGCCGCCTCGCCGGCGGCCCAGGCCGTGGAAACCATAGCCTACTGGCCGTTCGGCAACAGCGGCTTCGCCGACGCCTCCGGCAACGGCGGCCCCGCGCTCACCAGCACGACCGTCTCGAACGACGGCGCCGCCTACGTCACGCTCGACGGCTCGAGCCAGTTCCTCCAGACCGCCACCGCCCTCGACCTCTCCGGCGAGGAAAAGATCACCATCGAGTGCTGGACGCGCCTGACCGGCGCAAACAAGGACTTCGGAATTCTCTTTTCAAGCGCCAAACCACACGCCGCAGCGGGCGGCATAGTTTGCTATTACAACAAGAGCGCGTCGAAGCTTCAGGCGCAGTATCGCGTGGCGCTGTCAGACCCGAACACCCCCTGGCAGCTCGACGCCACCAATTCCATCGCCATCGATGGAATGTGGCACCATGTCGCCTACACGATCGACCGCACTCGAAACGGCAATTCGGCGACGCTGCTCTACATCGACGGCGTGAAGGCTTCGGAATCCACCGGCAAGACCGGGACGATGCCCGCCCTCTTCAATGACATCTTCTACATCGGCGGCGGGGCCGGCTACGTTTCAGG
>JAFSUV010000264.1 GCA_017450425.1 Kiritimatiellia bacterium | reverse complement strand
CGGCAGGATGGGCTGCGGGATCTCCTTGGGGGGCTCCGGCGGTTTTGCCGCCGGCGGCTTTTCGGCGGGCGGCGCTTCGGCCGCGACCTTGGCGGCCGCCGCCAGGGCCGAAGAGGCGAACCCCAGCGTGTCGTTTCCGTCCGCGCCGATGCCGAAGCCGATGACCGGCGGCGGGGGCGGGGGCGGCACGGCACCGGCGGCGGGGCGCGAAGACGCGCCGCCCGTGCCTGCGGAAGATCCCGTGCCCGTGGACGAGCCTCCCGTCACGGACGCCACCGGCGACGCCAGCACCGGCAAGTCCGACGGCGGCAGGATGTCGGCGCCAACCAGCGACGTCGCCGTTTCCGCGACCGCCTGCGGACGGATCGCCTCGTCATCGGCGGCCACGGGATGGTCCAGCACATCCAGCTGTTCCTGCGGCGTCCAGACGGCGGCCTGCGGCTCGGGCGGAGGCGGCGCCTCGACCTTGTCGGCGAGGGCGGCCGAATTGGGCGGCGCCTTTTCGGCCGGCGATTCGGCGAGGCGCGCCACGCGCTCCTGAACCGACTCCACGACCGGCGCGGCGGCCGGCCGGCCCCGCACGTTCTCCGCCGCCAGCGGATCGCCCGTATGGCGCACCACATGCATCGTCGGCACATCGCGCGTCCATTTGCGGGAACTGCGGGCGGCATCCGCGAACGTGTTGAACGAGCACTGCCGCAGCGACACCATCAGCGCCGCGTGCGCGACGAGCGACAGCAGCAGCGCGGTGATCAGGATCGCGGAGGAACGTTCGCGGTCTTCGGTGGCGGTGTCAGAGGTCATAGCGGTTCCTGAGGTCGGCGGCCAGATCGTCCGCCTCTTTCGTCTTGCCCTGCTTGCGCAGAATCTCGATGGCGCGCTTCATCGCCGGCGGAACGAATTCGCGGTCGTCGAAAAGCGTGGCCACCAGCATGTAGTAGCCCAACGCCTGCTTTTCGAAGCCGCGCGCGTCCTCGTTCGCCGCCAGCGCCGCGTAGGCGCGCATCCGCACGCCGGCCAGCTCCTTCGTCTGCGCGCGATCCACCGCGGAGGTGAGGAGCGTCGCCGCCTCGGCGTGACGGCCGCGCTCCATCTCGCTCATGCCCAGACGTAGCGCGGCCTGCGCACCGTGATCGGTTCGCACATCCACAGCCAGAGCGCGACGGTAGGCGGCCGCGGCGGCATCGCCCATGCCCTTGCGCGCCAGGGCCTCGCCGGCGAGCTCGGCGGCGATTTGCCGCCAGGCGGGATCTTTCGTGCGCCGCTCCAGCAGTTCGGCGGCGGACTGGGCGGCATCCGGCATGTCCTGCGCCAGGGCAGTCTCCGCGAGCCAGCCCAGCTCGGCATCCGGCAGGCGATCGGTGACCTTGGTGTCCAGCAGGCCGGCCATCGTGCGCGCGGCGCCGACGTTATCGCCCTTCTTCTGCAGCAGATAGGCGCGCTCCAGCTGTATTTCGCGTTCGAATTCGGGCGTCGGCTTCGCGGCCAGCGCGGCGGCGAACAGCTTTTCCGCCTCCGGCAGGTCGTCCGAACCGCGCGCCGCCACGCCGCGCCAGTAGAGCGTTTGCGCGTCCTTCGCGCGGTCGGGGAAGCGG
>JAFSUV010000263.1 GCA_017450425.1 Kiritimatiellia bacterium | reverse complement strand
GTCGGCGCGCGCCGCGGCCGTCTGCATCGCGGCCGCAGTCGCTTTTCGCGGCGCAGGCGCGGGTGCCGCGCCCCCGGCCAAAAACACGCCGGCCGAAAGTGCGCAAACGGCGAAAAAAAGCGCGATCTCCACGAAGTGGCGCTCTCCGCGCAACAAGAAGCGGGCGCTGCGCAAATCCACGCGCTTCATTATTTTGCACACGACAGAGGGCTCGGCCCGCGGCGCGCTCGAAAAACTGTCGGCGAACGGCGAGTGCCACTATGTGGTCGATACCGACGGCAAGGTCTATTCGATCATCGACCGCGGCAGGATCGCCTACCACGCCGGCCTTTCGATGTGGGGCGGCCTCACGGGCCTGGACTCCCATTCGATCGGGATCGAGGTCGTGGGCTACCACGACAAGACGATCACCGGAGCGCAGACGGAAGCCCTGCGAAAACTGCTCGCCGACTTGAAGCGCGTTTACAAAATCCCGGACGACAAGGTCCTCACGCACTCGATGGTCGCGTTCGGCAACCCGAACCACTGGCACAAAAGAAAGCACCGCGGCCGCAAGCGCTGCGGGATGCTGTTCGCCGATTCCGCCCTCAGGGCCAAACTGGGGCTGCTGTCGAAGCCCGCCTTCGACCCGGACCTGAAGGCGGGGCGCCTTTACGACGCCGATCCGGCCCTTACGAAAATCCTTTACAAGAAGCAGCCTTCGGCCACCGGGAAAAAGGTCCAGCACCTCGTCGCCGCGCCCTCGGCGGCGAAAGGCGGCGCAAAGACGGGCCAGACGGCTGCGGCGGACAGCCCGTCCGCGTCCGCGGCTGCGGCGGCGAAGACTTCCGTCATCGGGCCCGGACGGTCGGCGTGGGATATCGCCCGCGACAAATACGACGCGCCCACGACGACATACCGCTTCCCCGACGGGAGCGTCAAAAACGGCGCCGAAATAACCGCGAAGCAGTGGCGGGCGATGCCGGCCGGGACCGTGGTGTCGATGTCGGACGAAGGCGACGCCCCGGCCGACAGCGGCCGGAGGGGATTGCTGGAAATCGGGACCGACGGCAGCGCGCAGGATCTTGCCGGCGACGACATCGCCGCGTCTTCGACGTTCTACTTCCCGCCGGGCGGGGAATTTTCGTCCGGCGCCGCCTTGACGCTCTCCGGCATCTTTGCGATGCCTCCCGGCACGAAGATGCTTGTCGGCTACAAGTCCGGCGGCCCGGTGTCCGCGAAACGGCCGGTTTTCTCGATTTGCGGCACCGCGTGGAACAGCGAGGAGACGTTTTACTGGGACCCGGAATCGCGCCGGATCGTTTCCGGCGGCGACATCGACGAAAAAAACATACCGAAGGGGTCGATCGTTTTCTACCGCAAATGACCGGCCGCGGCGCCGGTGCCGAGCCTTCAGGCGTGGTATCATCCGCCCCGTACGCCACAAAGACGCAACCTCGAAGCCCCTGCCACGCCCAGCCCCGATAGATGAAAATTGTCGATGCAAGAAACCTTGTCCGGCGGTTCGGCCGCGAAAACGCGCTATGCGGCGTTTCGTTCGCGGCCGGGGCCGGCGAGCGGATTGCCATCGTCGGCCGCAACGGCGCGGGCAAGACCACGCTTCTCAGGATTCTCGCCGGGCTCATCCCGGCGGATTCCGGCGCGGCGGCAGTCGCCGGATTCGACGTCTTTTCCGAATCGCTCTCCGTGCGGGAGCGCGTGGGGTATTTGCCGGAGGGCGTTGCGCTCGATCCCGATCTTACGGTCGCCGGGTATCTGAAGTACCGCGGGAAATTGCGGGGAATGCCGCGCCGGCACCTGCGGCGCAGGTTTCACGAAGTCACGGAATTCTTCGATCTCGCGCGAATCCTGCGTTTTCCCGTGAAGGCGCTCTCCGCGGGGCGGCGCCACGCCGTCGGCCTGGCGGACTGCCTGCTGCACGAGCCCGAAGTGCTGCTCCTCGACGATCCGCTCGCGGGTCTCGATCCGAGACAGGGCGCAAGGCTGGGCGCCATGATTTCTTCGCCCCGCGTTTCCGCAGGGCGCGCGATTTTGTTCGCCACGCACGACGAAAACCTCGTCCGCGCCGCCGCGACCCGCGTACTGGTGCTTGAAAGGGGGCGGCTCATCGGCGACTTGCCGGGTCTTTCGCCGGGCATGACGCTGCCGGGGGCGTTTGAAGCCTGTTTGCGGGCCTCCGATGCCGACGTTGGAGGCAAATCGAAGTGAAAAGCAAAGTGCCGGCGATCGCGCGGAAGGAGTTTTTCGCGTCGCTTTCGGGAACTTCGTTCTGGATCCCGCTTGCGGCCTCGACGCTGTTCGCCGCGTGCATCGGCTCCTTGCTGCGGGCGATTTCCCCGGCGCCGGCCGGCGAGCGCGCGTCGAGGATCGTGGAGTCGATCCTGCTCGCCTCGCCGGTGCTTGCCTGCGCCGTCTCGTGCGGGACGTTTTCGCGCAAGCGCCTTGACGGCTCGCTTGAGTCGCTCTTGTCGGCGCCGGTGCGCGACTCCGCCGTCGTCCTCGGCTCTTTCGCCGCCGCATTTGCCCAGTGCTCATTCGGCTCCGCGGCCATTGCGGCTCTTTGGGTGGTTTCCTCCCGCGCCGCCGGATTCGCGCCCCTGGACACGTCCGAACTGCTGCTCGGCTGCGTCGGGCTGGCCGCCATCGCCGCCGCGCAGGCGGCGTGGTGCGCCGGGGGGATTTTCTGCGCGCTTCTGGTCCGCAACGGAAGCGGCGCGATGGCGCTCGCGCTCATTGCGTCTTCGGTGTCCGCCGTGGTGGCCTCCGGCGACATCCCCGAGGCGCTTTCGGAATCGGCGCTTTCAAGGCTGGACCTGATCGAGTTTTCGCTTGGCATGGCCGACACGCGGCCGCTTTTCGCATTCGTTTCGGCCACCGCGTTTTTCCTGTTCGCTTCGGTGCGCCTTCTCGAAAGCCGCGCCTGGCTGATGTCCAGATCTTCGTAAACGCACCATCGAACCGCAATGAACCGCCATGACTCCGCGTAACGACAAGGGACCGAACTTTTTCGTAATCGGGATCGCATTCGCAGTGCTGGTCGCGCTTGCCGCCGCATCCTGCCACAAGGACGCCTTGATTTCCGCGCTTTCCGCCGGGTGATTTTTTCTGGGTTGCTGACATGTCCACTCTCTCCATGACCGGCTTCGGCCGGGGTGTCGCCGAAGCCGGCGGCCTTCGCGCCGAAGCGGAAGTCTCTTCCGTGAACCGCAAGCAGTTCGACTGCTCGGTTTCGCTGCCGCCGGGACTTTCCCGGTTCGAAGAAAACTGCCGCCGGATCGTCGCCTCGTCGATGACGCGCGGCCGCGTGCAGCTTGTCGTCAAGGCGGAGGCGCCATCCGCCGCAGACGCGGTCGATATGGATTTCGTCGGCCGCAGGATCGCATCTCTCAGGGCCGTCGCCGACGCATTCGGGATCAAGGGCGACCTGTCGCTCTCGGATTTGGCGCGCATGCCGGACTTCGTCTCGGCCGTTTCCGCGTTTCCAAATCCGGATGCCGCGTGGCCCGCCGTCGAAACGGCCGTTCGCGCGGCGGTGTCGTCGCACCGCGCGATGCGGGAGCGCGAGGGGCTGGCCCTGCGGTCCGATCTCGAGCAAAGGATCGCCAGGCTGCGCGCGCTCCGCGC
>JAFSUV010000262.1 GCA_017450425.1 Kiritimatiellia bacterium | reverse complement strand
TTTTGAAAACTACGCGACATCCTTTGCTTTCCGGCTTGATTTGCAAACCGCCGTAAAGTATAATACCGGTGTTTTCCGCGTGGAAAGCACTTGGCCGGAAACGGCTGCAACAAACGAAAGCGGACTCGAGAGGGTCGGCAAAAAGAACATGGACATATACGTCGGCAATCTTGCCTACGCTACGACGGACGAAGAGCTCAACGCGCTGTTCTCCGAATATGGGGCGGTCTCGGCCGCCCGGGTCGTGAAAGACCGCGTGACACAGCGCTCGAAGGGCTTCGGCTTCGTCGAGATGCCCGATGCCAGCCAGGCGAACGCGGCCATCGAGGCCATAAACGGGCGCGAAGTTGGCGGGCGGACGCTCCGCGTCAACGAGTCCCAACCGCGCACTGATCGTCCGCCGCGCACGGACAGGCCGCCGCGTCGCCACTACAACCAGTCCGGCTCGCGCTGGTAGGCTCCCGGGGTTAGCGATGCCGGCACGGAAGCCAGCCGCCGACCACGATTTGCCAGACCCCGCGCCCATACGCCCGCGGCGGATGGGCGCGGGTGTGCGCGCTTTCATCGCGATGGCGCTTGCCGCTGCGGTCCTCGTTGCCGCAAATGCGCTTTCGCAGCGGCTCTGGGTGCGTCACGCTTTCGTGCACCACCTGCCTGGCGTCGTCGCCGACGAAATCCGCGAAAAGGTTTCGTCGCTTTCGGGCGAAGCCAGGATCGTCGCCTTCTTCGAGCATTCGTCTCCGCTGCGCAAATCGGCCCGGCGGATGCTCGCGGAATTCCGTGACATCGCGCGCCGCAATCCGAACCTTGCGCTTGAGGTCGAGACCGTGGACGTAAACCGCGACCTTGCGCGGGCTGCGGCGCTCAAGGCCAAGTGGATGGTCGAGGCGAACAGTGTGCTTGTCGTGGGCGGCGGGCGCGGCATAGTGCTGCGCCAGATGGACATCACGTACCCTTCGGCGCGGGACGGCTCGCCCGTCTTCGCCGGCGACGAGCCGTGCGCCGACGCGCTTGCGTCGCTTCTCGCGTCGGATTCGCGGAGTTCGTTTTCGTTCGTGCGTACGCATGGCGAAGTCGAGAGCGCGGGGCGCGGGCTGCTCGAATCGTCGCTTGCGCGCGTCTTTTCCGCCTGCGGCCATGAGACCTCGCTCGGCCCGGCCGTCGGGCTTGGCCTGCCGCCGCCGGGGGACGGGACCGTCGTCGTGTGCGACAATCCGACCGGCGCCTTTTCCGAAGCGGACTGCGCCGAAACGATCCGGTTTGTGCGCTCCGGCGGGCGCATCCTGATTTGCGCCGGCCCGGACGGCGCGCAGGCGCTGAAATCGCTCTGGGCGCACTGCGGCATAACGCCGGTCCTGCCGGTCGCGGCGCACGGCAATGCGGCGAGTGTGCCGACGCCGCTGAAGTCGGCGCTTTCAGGCGACCATCCGGTAGCCGAGTCGTTGCCGCGCACGAAACTGCTGTTTTCCGATCCAGTCCGTTTCGCCGTCGGATCGGGCGAAAACGGCGCGCAGGTTCCCGGTGCGCCGCGAGTGGATGTGCTCGCCGCGGTAAGGCGGCGCGATTTGCCGAAGCGGACCGACAACGGAACCGCGCTTTGCCTTGCGCTCGAATGGCGCGATACGCTGAGCGGGGGGCGTCCCGGGCGGATGTGCGTACTTGGCGACGGG
>JAFSUV010000261.1 GCA_017450425.1 Kiritimatiellia bacterium | reverse complement strand
CCGGCGCGCGACGCCGGGATCGTCCTCGTGGTGGAAGACCCGGGCGACATAATCGCCATCGAGCGCACGGGCGCGTTTCAAGGGCAATACCATGCGCTCAGGGCGCTGGCCTTCCCGCAAACCGGCGTGACGCCGGCAGACACCACGATCGCGGCGCTCGAATCGCGGGCCGCATCGGGCGCAATCCGCGAAATCGTGCTGGCGCTCCCCACGGATGTCGAAGGCGACGCCAACGCGTCGTATGTGAGGGAGCGGATACGCAAAGCGGCGCCGTCCGTGAAAATTTCAACCCTTGCGCGAGGTCTTCCGGCCGACAGCGCGATACGCTATTCCGACCCGCTCACGCTGCGCAGAGCCATAGCGGGCCGTCAGGAGAACGCTTGAAGATGAAAAACACGAAAAAACCGTCGTCCCGCCTCTTCGCGGTCATACTTGCCGGCGGGCGAGGCGAGCGCTTCTGGCCCATCGGGCGGGCGTCGCGCCCAAAGCAGTTCGTCGATCTGTTCGGGGGCAAGCCCCTCATCCGCCATGCAGTTGACCGCTTGCGCGGCCTGGTGCCGCCGTCAAGGATCCTCGTCGTCACGAGCCGCGACCTCGTGGACGCCACGCGGGAAGCGCTGCCGCAACTGCCGCCGGATCAAATCCTCGGCGAGCCGGTGGGGCGCGACACCGCCGCGGCGTGCGCCCTCGCTTCGGCGTGGGTCGCCTGGCGCGGGCGTCCGGGCGACACGCTTTGCATTCTCACCGCCGACCACCTGATCGCGGACACGGCGGAGTTCCGGCGCGTACTGGCCGACGCGTCTGCTGTTTGCGCCGCGCGGGACGTAATGGGTCTCATCGGCATAAACCCCACGCGCCCCGCAACCGGCTACGGCTACGTGGAGCTCGGGTCGCCGTTCTCCGCCGCAGGGCTGCCGAAAGGCTTCAGGCGCGTCGCAAGGTTCGTGGAAAAGCCGAATCTCGGCACGGCGGCGACATACGTGGCGAGCGGCAGGTTCGTATGGAACAGCGGCATGTTCGTCTGGCGCGCGGAGACGTTTGCGGCGGCGCTGCGAAAGTTCCGCCCCGCGCTCGCCCAGGCCGTAGAGTGCGAAATCGCGCCCTGCTTCGGCACACCGGCGCTGGACGGCGCCCTTGACCGCGTATATCCGGCCCTGGAAAAAATCAGCGTCGATTACGCGATCATGGAAAAGGCGCCCAATCTCGTCGCCGTGCGCGGCGACTTCGGCTGGGACGACGTGGGCGCGTGGCCGAGCGCCGGCGCGCATCTGCCGCACGACTCTTCCGGCAACGCCGTGCGCGGTCTGGTGGAGGCGCTCGCGGCCAAGGACAACGTGTTCGTGAACACCCAGAGCGGCCACGTGCTGGCCGCCATGGGCGTAGAGGGGATCGTCGCCATCCATACGCCGGACGCCACGCTCGTGTGCTCGCGCGATGCGGCCGACGGACTCAAGGCTCTGGTGCGCAGCCTTTCGCGGCGCCCTGACACGGCCTTCAGCGTAGGCTAGATCCGGGCTAGGCGGTTTTTTCCTGGCCGAGCGCCACGGACTGCGGCACCACGGCGGTCTTGTCGTAGCACGCGAATGCGCCGTCCACGAGCGTCCGGGGCGGCCTGTGCGTGAAGACGGAAACCACGGGGACTATGACCAGCCCGCCGAGCATCGCGAAGACGCCGGCGTGGATCGGGGTCATCGCCGTGCCTTCCCAGAGCACGGGCTTCCAGCCGAGCACGTTCGCCACCGTAAGGCACACGGCGAAAACGAAACACGCCCAGACCGAAGCGGCGGTCACGCGGCGGCTGTAGAGCGAGTAGAGGAACGGCGCGAGGAACGAACCGGCCATGGCGCCCCACGACACGCCCATCATCTGGGCGATGAAGGCGATGGGACTGGCGCTGTTGAACTGCACGAGCGCGAGCGCCGCGCTCACCGCGATGAAGGCGACCAGCAGGCACCGGATGCACCGGACCTGAGCCTTTTGCGACATGTTGCGCACCACGGTGCCCTTCACGAAATCGAGCGTCAGGGTGGAGCTGGAGGTGATCACGAGGGACGAAAGGGTTGACATCGACGCCGACAGAACCAGCACCACGACAAGCGCCATGAGGAAGCCGTCCTTCGCGATGGCGGTCTCGAGCATCTTCGGCACGACGGCGTCGAAGCCGCCGACGGGCACCCCCGCCGCGGAGACCCCGATTTCGCCGGCGAAAAGGCGGCCGAACCCGCCGAGAAAGTAGCAGCCGCCGGCGACGACGAACGCAAACAGCGTGGAAATGAGCGTCCCCTTCTTTATCGCCCCTTCGTTCCTTATCGCATAGAACTTCTGGACCATTTGCGGCAGCCCCCAGGTGCCGAGCGAAGTGAGAAGCACGACAAAGAGGAGGTTGAGCGGGTCGGGGCCGAGAAACGACGTAAAGATGCCAGGCGTACCGCCGGCCCCGGGAACAAGCGCCGGCCCTTCGACGCGCGCAAGGCCGTCCATCGCGGAGGCGAGGCCGCCCCGGCTCCCCAGCACGGCGCATATAATGGCCGAAATGCCGAAGAGCATCACGACGCCCTGGATGAAGTCGCTAATGGCTGTCGCCAGATAGCCGCCGGCGATCACGTAAACTGCGGTAAGCGCCGCCATGGCGACGATGCACCACGAGTAGGAGAAGCCGGGAAAGGCCATCGAGAACAGACGCGAGAGGCCGTTGTAGAGCGAAGCGGTGTAGGGGATGAGGAACACGAAGACGATGGCCGACGCGGCCATCTTCAGCGACGGGCTGCCGAAGCGCTTGGCGAAAAAATCGGGCATCGTGGCGGAGTCGAGGTGCTGCGTCATGATCCTCGTGCGCCGCCCCAGCACCGCCCACGCGAGGAGCGACCCCAGCAGCGCGTTGCCTATCCCGGCCCACGTCGCGCTCGTACCGTATTTCCAGCCGAATTGCCCGGCGTAGCCGACAAACACGACCGCCGAGAAATAGCTCGTCCCGTACGCAAAGGCCGTCAGCCACGGCCCGACGGTCCGGCCGCCGAGGACGAACCCGTCAACGCTTGCGGCCTTGCGCCTGCACCAGAAACCGATCGCAACGAGGACCGAGAAATACAGGACGAGGAGTGCGAGTTTCATTTTGCCGGTATGAAAAAGCCCGGCCATGCCGGGCGAATGAAGTTTGGCGGAGGGGGGGGGATTCGAACCCCCGGAACCAGTTGCCCAGTTCGGCGATTTAGCAAACCGCTGCCTTCGGCCACTCAGCCACCCCTCCTGAAAAAGGTGCGCAGCGCGCGAAAACACGCCGCCATGCGCCCGAAAACGGCGTCATGTTAGCATCTGCCGCGCTTCAATGCAAGAAAAAAATCGCGCCGGGGTGTAAAATCGCCGCCATGTTCGCTTCCGTAATCGGCATCCTCTTCCCGGTGTTCGCGATGTTGGCGCTCGGCGTCTTCCTGAAGAAGTCGCGGCTGTTGTCGGATGCATTCGCAAAGGACTTGAACGCCCTCATGTTCCACGGCGCGCTGCCGTGCATGCTCGTCGATTCCATCTCGTGCGCCGAGCCGGCCGGGGGAGCGCGGGAAACCGCGCTCGCGCTCGCGCTCGCGACGCTCGCCACGTTCGCCGCCGCGTGGATTTTCGCCGTGCCGTGCGGCATATCGCGCGCTGCGCGTCCGACGTTCTGCCAGACCGCGTTCCGCTCCAACAACGCATACGTCGGCATCCCGGTCCTGGCGCTGGCGCTTTCGGGCCGTCCGGGCGGCGAAGCGGGTCTTGCGGTCGCCACGCTGGCGCTCGCGCCGTGCATCCTGCTGTACAACGTCCTCGGCGTACTCGTGCTCGTGCGCCCTTCGGCCGGGGGTTCGGCCCTGCGCAGGAGCGTACGCTCCGCGGCCGCCCTGCTGCGCAACCCGCTCATCCTCGCCTGCATCGCCGGCATGGCGCTCCTCGGCCTCCGCATCTCAGCCGGCGTCGCCCTGCCCTCCCCGGTCGCCGAGACGATCCGCCTTTTCGGCAAGATGGCCACGCCAGGATCCCTCATCGCGCTCGGCGCTTCGATAGACGCCGCCCGCATCCGGGGCGCGTTCCACGGGGCGTGCGTCACTGCGGCGTTCAAACTGGCGCTGTGCCCGCTCTTCGGCGCCGCAGTGTGCGCCGCGCTCGGACTCGATCCCATGCAGCGCTTCATCGTGGTGACGTACCTCTGCTGCCCGAGCGCCGTGGCCTCGTTCGTCATGGCCGAGGCGATGGGCGGCGATTCGGGCCTGGCCGGCGCGTCGGTCGCTTTCACCACCATCCTCTCCGCCGTCTCGCTCTCGCTTGGAATACTGCTTTTCCTGCCATGAACGCCGCTCCCGCCCCCAAACCCGGAAAACTCGTCACCTTCGAAGGCCCAGAAGGCGGCGGCAACTCGACACAGGCGGCCATCCTCGCCGGGAAGCTGCGCGGCATCGGACTCTCGGTGGTGACGACGCGGGAGCCGGGCGGCACGCCGACCGGCGAAATAATCCGGGACCTGCTGCAAAACGACCTCGCGCGGGAGCCGCTGTGCGACGCCGCCGAGGCGCTCCTGTTCTGCGCTTCGAGGGCGCAGCTTTGCCGCAACGTGCTCGCTCCGGCGCTCGCGCGCGGCGAATGGATCGTGCTCGACCGCTTCACCGATTCGACTTTGGCATACCAGGGCTACGGTCGCGGGTTCGACATCGGGACGCTGCGCGCGATGAACGATTTCGCGACGGGCGAGACGCGACCGGCGCTCACGATCCTGCTCGACATCCCGGCGGAAGCCGGGCTCGCCCGCGCTTTTGCGCGATCAGGCGGCGGCGACCGCATCGAAAGCGCGCCGCTCAAGTTCCACCGCCGCCTTCGCGAGGGGTATCTCGCGCTCGCGCGCGGCGAGCCGGAGCGGTTTGCGGTGGTGGACGCCACCGCGACCCCCGATGCTGTCGCGGACGCAGTCTGGCAAGCCGTCAAGGACAGGCTGCTCGGGGGCGTTTGCTGACGCCCGCGCGCTACACGGCGGCGACGAGCCGGGCGAGGAACGGGTGCGCGATCCGGATCGCGAAGAAAACGAGCAGCGGCGCAAACGAGACGAACGCCACCGACAGCTGCGCGTTTCCGACGGTCGCCCGCACCATGTCGCGCATGGAGTCCGAGGACAGTCCGGCGACGAACTCCAGCGCGAGTCTCCACGGCGACGTACCGGCCCCGGCGGGCGGCAGCAGCGGCAACCACGACAAGCTGCACCCGGCAAAGAGGATGGCGTTCGCGACGAGGAGCGTATCTCCGCCCGCGAGAGCCGCACGGCGCAGGATTGCGGCGGCGCCGGCGCCGCCGCCGGCCGCGACGCCGGCCGACGCGCAAACGCACAGCATCGTGCCGG
>JAFSUV010000260.1 GCA_017450425.1 Kiritimatiellia bacterium | reverse complement strand
GCGCGTCCGATAACCCGAAATCCCGATAATCCGGCACCCTCCCTCTGCGCCTCCGCCTCCTCTGCGCGTCTGCGTGACCGACCCGCGTCGCCCTCGAATGGCCCCCTCCGGGAGGGGGCTCCCGCGCGTAGCGCGGGTGGGGGAGAATGCGTCGCCCGCGCCGCATCCGCTCTCCCCCGCGACTGGGTGCCGGATTTTCGGGATTTCGGACGCGCCCCGGCTACCGCCGAGGCGCTATATCGCTCCGGATTTTCGGGCGCGCATCGCTCCGCGCCGCGCTAGGGCCGGAATTTCGCGAGGCGCTGGCGTCCCGGCGCTTGCGGTCGTTGGTAGGTCCTCGCGACATCCCGATCAAGGCGGCATCGCCGCCGCCGAAATCCCGGAGCGAAATAGCGCGGCGCCACGCGCCGCGCGGCCGATAACCCGAAAGCCCGATAATCCGGCACCCTTCCTCTGCGCCTCTGCCTCTCTCTGCGCCTCCGCGTGACCGACCCGCGTCACTCCGGCGCGTCCGCTCTCTGCGCCTCTGTCACCTCTGCGCTTCTGTGTGACAAATTTTCTCCTCCACCGCCCGTATCGTCGCCTCCGGCACCGACGCCCCGGCCGTGACCCCCACCGTCTGGTGCGCCTTCCCCGCGCTCCCCCGCGCTCCCCTCAGCGCCCCCACATCCACCTCCTCCGCGCTTTCCACGAACTGTGTCGGCTTCAGCCGCCCGGCCAGCTCCGCGAGTCGCCGCGAATTCGCGCTGCTCCTGTCGCCAACCACCACGATGGCGTCGCACACCCGCGCCAATGCCTCCACCTCGGCCCTGCGCTCCCGCGCCGCAGCGCACACCGTGCAGTGCGCCTCCACCGCTTTTTCCCCGAACCGCGCTACCGCCGCCGCCCGTATTTCCTCGAACGCCGCTTCATCCATCGAACTTTGCGCGACAAGCGTAATCGGCCTGCCCGGATCCGGCGCATTCCGCGCCTCTTCCCCGCTCCCGACCACTATCGTCCCCGCGCCGCCCCGCGCCGTCCCCGCGCCGCCCCGCGCCGCCCCCGCGCTCCCCCACGCGACGAGCGCCTTTACCTCGGCGTGGTTCGCGTCTCCGGCGATCCACACAGCGAGCCCCGCCTGTGCCGCGCCGCGCACTGTATCCTGAATGCGCTTCACGTGCGGGCACGTTGCATCTACCACCCTGAACCCCGCTTTTTCGAGCGCCTCCACGCGCTCCGGCGCGGCCCCGTGGGCGCGGATGATAACTATGTCTCCGGCTCCACCCGGCGCATTCTCTCCCGCTCCTCCCGGCGCCGCCTTCACCCCCAGCGCTTCGAGCCGCTTGATTTCGCCCGCGTTGTGGATGAGCGGCCCGTCCGAAAAAACGCGAGCGCCGCCCGCGTTGCGGGCGGCGCTTTCGGCGAGGGCGATGGCTCTTCGCACACCGGCGCAGAAGCCTGCCGTGGATGCGCGGAGGACGCGCACGGCGCGTGTAGCCCCCCGCGCCATTGCGTTAGCCGGCGTTGTACGCGGGGCCGATGCCCTGTACGTCTGCGGCGGCCTTACCCTTTGTGATCGTGCCGTTCAAGGTGCAGTAGCCGGACGACAAATCGTGGTTCAGAGTGCCGACGAACGTGTAGCCGTTAGACGACGAGACCTGAAACTGCGCATTGAAAGTCTTCACGGTCGAATCTTCCGTCCCGCTCGTCTGGCGCACGGCGGTGAACTTGCCGGACATCTTGAGGCCGGTGTTCGTCGTCATCGACAGATTCTGTCCCGACTGCGACACCGTGATCGACGAAATGTTGCTCAACGTGGAGTCGGACGTCGCGGCGTCGGTTCCAGCGGTTGTTGTTCCGGGATAGTACGAGTATGAAACTGAAACAGAGCCTGTTTTTTGGCCGGAGAAAGATAAAGATACGCCGCCTCCTGAATACGAAATCGCACCTACCGTGTTTCCGTTATCATCGACAATATTAGCGGCGCTGTCGTCGTGGTAAGAAAAGCCATCAGACACAGAGATTACAACCGAACCGGGAACAACAGGTGTCTTGCTGAGTTTGCCTGAAAAAGATTTACTGGAAATTGAACCAATGCTTTCGCTATACGCGACAGGCGATCCGTCCGATTCGCCTGAACTGCTGGTGAGAGAGGCAGAGGAGCGGTAGGTGCCGGCGAAGTTCATCGCGTCGTAGCTGCCGCTCCACGAATCCGATGACGAAGTGCTTGTCCATTCGCACCCTGCGACGAGCGCTGCCAGCGCGGCGGCAAAAGCGGGGAAGGAAGATTTGCGTTGCATTTGCGATTGCTCCAAAAAAGGAATTTGTGTTATGCGCCCGACATTATACCCAACCCCAATCCAAAACGCAACCGCAAATTTCATCCCACCATTTCGTCCGTGTTTTCAATTTTATCACACAGCGCCGCAGAGGAGACAGAGCCGCCAGTAGAAACAGCGGCGGCTTTACCATTTCACCCGTGTTTTCATTTTTGTCACGCAGAGCCGCAGAGGAGACAGAGCCGCAGAGGCATGGGAGGAATCAGAGCCGCAGAGAAGGAGCCATCTCCTCGCGACATCCCGATCAAGGCGGCACCGCCGCCGCCGAAATCCCGGAGCGAAATAGCGCGGCGCAACGCGCCGCGCGACCGATAACCCGAAATCCCGAAAATCCGGCATCCTCCTCTGCGCCTCTGCCTCTCTCTGCGCCTCCGCCTCCTCTGCGCCTCCGCCTCCTCTGCGCCTCTGTGTGACCACCCCCCACCCCCCCGCCACTCCGCGCACCTCCTTTTGCGGCGTTTGTGGTAGGATTTGCGGCATGGACGGCATGGAAACATCGAAAACTTGTGACACACCGGGCGCGGCGGACGGGCGAACCATAGTCTATCCCGGCACCTTCGACCCGCTTACGCTCGGGCATCTCGACCTGGTGGAGCGCGTAAGCGGGATTTTCGACCGCGTCATACTGGCCGTCGCCGCAGCGTCGGCAAAGCCCGGGGCGATGTTCTCGCTCGAAGAGCGGCTCGAAATGGCGAAGGAAACCGTTGCGCCGCTCGTCAACGTCTCCGTGGAGGCCATGCCCGGAATGCTCGTCGATTTCTGCCACAACCACGGGGCGCGCGTGGTTCTGCGCGGACTCAGGGCGTACAGCGACTTCGAGGCCGAGTTCCAGATGGCGCTCACGAACCGCAAACTTGCCCCGGACATCGAGACTCTGTTTCTCATGCCCAAGGAGGAGCACAGCTGCGTATCGTCATCGACCGTGCGCGAAATCGCGTTCTATGCCGGGGACACCACCTCGTTCGTGCCGCCGGCGGTGCAGCGTCACATCGAGCGCAAAGTCGTCCTTTCGCGCCTTGGGGCGAACTCGTGAAAATGCGGCCTCCCCTCGCCGTTTGACGCGGAATAAGCCGCCGCCCGCCGGCGCGCCCCCTTGCCCGGCGGCGGTGAAGCTGTGCATCGTGCGACGGTACGACCTTGCGCCCGAATGTCGGGGAGAATCGACGAGAGTCGCTGAGAATCGCTGAGAATCGAGGGATTTGGCAGCGCCCGGCGCGGACCCTCCCGGAGGCCCCCTTCGGCTCTGGGGCGGCGGCGCGGTTGCACCGGAATCCCAAAAGCGGTATTCTCAACCCAGTTGACGCGCCACCGTCGGCGCGGGGGCGGTCTGCCGCCGTTAACAGGGCTTTGCCAATGAAAGAAATCGCATACGTTCTCATAAACCCCTATACAATCCGCAAATCCCGCCTTGGCGGGGTGCTTGCAAGGTACTTGAGCCGCACGGACCTGAAGCTCGTCGCGGCCCGCATGTTCGGCGCCTCGCAGTCGCTCGTGGACGAATACATCCAGGCCGTGCTCGACCGCACGGATCAGAGGCCGGACATCGACAGGCTGCTTGCCGAATACATCCGCCGCGAATACTCCCCGAAGCCGGAGACGGGGAGGCCGCACCGCTCGCTGTGCCTTTTGTTCGAGGGCGAAGACGCGATCCAGAAGATCTGGGACGTCACCGGCTCGCTCACCATGCGCTGGGGCGGCGGGCAGACCGTGCGCGAAACCTACGGCGACTACATAGTCGATGACGCGGGGCGCGTCACGTATTTCGAGCCCGCAGTCCTTGTCGCGCCCACCCGCTCGTTCGCCATCAAGACGCTGCGCATCCTTGAAAGGCACATTGCCGACAGCGGCATCGTGAACTCGCATTTCGGCGATCCCGGCGTCGAGCGCACGCTCGTGATGCTGAAGCCGGACAATTTCCAGCGCCCGTCCCTGAGGGCCGGCAACATCATCGACCTGCTTTCCTCCACCGGACTCCACATCGTGTGCGTAAAGAAGTTTTCCATGACCGTGGCGCAGGCGGAGAAGTTCTACGGCCCGGTGGTGGACTCGCTCACCGCGAAGTTTCCGTCGTTCGGCGCCAAGCGCGTCGCCGGCGCCGTGGCGCGCGAGCTCGGATTCGAAGTGACCGAGGACGCGGTGCGCCCGCTTTGCCAGGCGATCGCGCCGTCGTTCGCGACGAACCAGTTTGAAGACATCGTCGAGTTCATGACCGGCTTCCGCCCGTCTTCGGTGCCGGAGGCGGAGAAAAGTTTCCGCGCCGGCGCGGAGTGCCTCGGCCTCATCTACGAAGGGGAGAGCGCGGTGTCGAAGATACGCGACATTCTCGGGGCGACCGACCCGGAAAAGGCCCGCCCCGGCTCGGTAAGGCGCGAATTCGGCACCAACATAATGGTCAATGCCGCCCACGCTTCCGATTCGCCCGAAAACGCAAAGCGCGAAATGGAAATCATCGACATCGTGGGCGACAACCTTTCGCCGTATCTCAAAAAATACTGCCATGAATAGTCTAGTCGGGGCGATCCCGCCCTCGGCCACGCTTGCCATTTCCGCCAAGGCGAAGGAACTTGCCGCATCCGGCGTGTCCGTGTGCTCGTTTGCCGCCGGAGAGCCGGACTTCGACACGCCGGCGCCGATCAAGGCCGCGGCGTGTCGCGCCATCGCGGAAGGGAAGACGAAGTACACCGCCGCGAAGGGCATGCCGGCGCTGTGCGAAGCCGTCGCACGCAAGTTTTCCGCCGCAAACGGCGTGCTTTACGATCCGGAGACCGAGATCGTGATTTCGTCCGGCGGCAAGCAGTCGCTCTGGTACGCCTTCGAGGCGCTGCTCTCGCCGGGCGACGAGGTGCTCATCCCGGCGCCGTACTGGCTCTCGTACCCGGAGATGGTGCGCCTCGCCAGCGGCGAGGCGCGGTTTGTCGCGACGGAAGCGGCGGACGGCTACAAACTCACGCCGAAGGCGCTCCGCGGGGCGATCGGCGCGAGGACGCGCGTGCTCGTCCTCAACTACCCCTCCAACCCCACCGGCGCGGTTTATTCCGGCGCCGAGCTGAGGGCGCTCGGCGAAGTGGCCGTCGAGAACGGGCTTTGGATCATCGCCGACGAAATGTACGAGCGCATGGTTTACGGCGCGGAGCCGTTCGTCTCGATCGCGTCGCTTTCCGACGAAATCCGCGCGCGCACCATCACCGTGAACGGATGCTCCAAGGCGTATTCCATGACGGGCTGGCGGATCGGCTACGCCGGCGCTCCGGCGCCAGTCGCCAAGGCGATGGCCACGTGCCAGAGCCACCTCGCGTCCAACCCCTGCACCCCGGCGCAATACGCCGCGCTTGCCGCGCTTACCGACAGCGCGGTCGAAGGCGAGGTGCGCTCGATGGTCGCGGCGTTCGCCGACCGCTCCAGGGCGATCTATGAAGCGCTCGCGGCCATTCCGGGCGTGCGGGTCGCAAAGCCGGAAGGCGCGTTCTACATCTTTCCGGACATGCGGGCGTTCGGCTTGTCGTCCGTGGAGTTTTGCCGCCGCCTGCTCGACGAAAAGCACGTCGCCGCCGTGCCGGGCGAGCCGTTCGGCGCCTCTTCGTGCGTCCGTTTTTCCTACGCCTGCTCGATGGAGAACATCGAGGAGGGGATGCGCCGCCTCGCCGAGTTTTGTGCGCGGCTGAAGCCGTAGGGTCGCGAATCACGACAGGAGCTATGAAGAAATCCGTTCCCGAGCAGGAAGGCGTCGATTCGGGGCGCCTCGCCGAATTTGTCGAACGCTTTTTTGCGCTTAGGTGGACTCACTCGCTCGTGGTCGCCCGCCACGGCCGGATCGTCGCCGAGTGCTATCGCGACCTTTGTTCGCCGTCGGACAGGCACCAGCTCTTTTCGCTGAGCAAGAGTTTCACGTCCACGGCGGTCGGCATCGCCCTTGGCGAAGGCTTGATCCCGTCGCTCGACGCGCCGGCGGTGTCGTTTTTCCCCGAATTCGATTCGCCGCGCGTTTCCGAAAGGATGCGGCGCGTGACGCTCCGGCACCTGCTTTCGATGGGCATGGGAAGGGCCTCCTGCGGCTTTTGGGGCGACCGCTACATCGCCGCGCACGACAGATTCGTCTCTTCCGCAGACGCGGCCGACATGCGCAAGGTGTCCGCCCTGTTCGCCTCCAACGGCGAAATAATGGATCCCGGCGTGTCGTGGGTCAGGACGCTCCTTGAAGACGAGTTGAGGGACGAACCGGGCTCGCGCTTCGAGTACAACAGCGCGGCCACGTTCCTGCTGTCGGCGGTCGTCCAGAAAGTGTCCGGAGTGCGCCTCGGCGAATACCTGCGCCCGCGCTTTTTCCGCCCGCTGGGAATAGCCGAAAGCGCCGCGTGGGATTCGACCCCGGACGGCATCGATTTCGGCGGCGTCGGGCTCAACCTCACCGTGCGCGAAATCTCCGCCGCGGCCGAGTGCTGGCTGCGCGGCGGCGTCGCGCCGGACGGGCGGCGCCTCGTTCCGGCTTCGTACATGGCCGAAGCCACGTCGAAGCAGATCGACAACTCCGCCCCTGGCCGCAATCCCGACTGGTGCCAAGGCTACGGCTACCAGTTTTGGCGGTGCCGGCACGGCGCCTTCCGCGGGGACGGCGCGGCCGGCCAGCTCGCCGTGATGTTTCCGGAGTTCGACGCCACGGTCGCCGCCACCGCCGGCATGTCAAACATGCAGTCGGAGCTTGACACCATCTACGACGCGCTTCTCCCGGCGTTTTCCGCCGCGCCGCTGCCGCCGAACCCCGAAGGTCTCCGCCGCCTGCGCGATGCGGAAAACGGCCAGAAGTTCGACCTTGGGCCGGAGGGCGCGCCGAACGCGGCGTTTTTCCCGGATGCGATTCCGGGTTTGGATGGCGACGCCCTGCGGATGCGTTTCACCTGTTCGCCGAATCCCGTCGGCATGGTGCAAGTCGCATTTGAACAGGACGTTGGCGGCGTGTCGCTCGAATTCACTTTCGGCGACGGCGTTTCCGACGAACTCCGAGCCGGATACCATGGCGTGCGCTCTTCGTGCCTTCGTCGCGTTTCGCCGTGCCGCTCGTTCACCGCCTTCGCCCACGCGTCGTGGCTGGCGCAAAAAGCCCTCCGCATAGTCGCCGCGCTGCCGGAAACCACCTCGTTCTTCACGTTTGACATGGATTTTTCGGCCATGACGCTTCACGTGACAACGCCGATCTGGTTTGCCCACAGTTGGCTCGGCGATGTCGCGATAAACCTCATCCGCGCATAGTAGTCCGCCGTCCCCGCAAGGCCCCGTCCGGGTGGGGGCTCCCGCGCCGCCCTCGAAAGGCCCCCTCCGGGAGGGGGCTCCCGCGCGCAGCGCGGGTGGGGGAGAATGCGTCGCCCGCGCCGCGTCCGCCCCGCCGCGCGACCGGGTGCCGGATTTTCGGGATTTCGGCCGCGCAGCGGCTAACGCCGTCGCGCGACCGGGTTCCGGATTTTCGGGATTTCGGCCGCGCAGCGGCTAACGCCGTCG
>JAFSUV010000259.1 GCA_017450425.1 Kiritimatiellia bacterium | reverse complement strand
GCGCGCGATTTACAAGAAGTCGCTCGACGAAATCTTCGCGACGGACTACGACCGCTCGCTCGTCGCCGTGACGATCGAGAGCAAGCTCTTCGGCATCGGCATGGAGAGCTACACCGTGGGGTCGCACGAGTTCTACATGAACTATGCCGCGAAGAACAACGTGCTGTGCCTTCTCGACAGCGGCCACTTCCATCTCAGCGAAAACGTGGCGGACAAGATTTCGTCGATGCTGCTCTTCGCCGACAAGGTCGCGTTCCACGTGTCGCGCCCGGTGCGCTGGGACAGCGACCATGTGCTCAGGCAGGACGACATGCTCTTCGACATCGCCCGCGAAATCGCGCTGGCCGGTCCGGAGCGCGTCATCCTCGCGCTCGACTACTTCGACGCCTCGATCAACCGCATCGCCGCGTGGGTGATCGGCATGCGCAACATGCTCAAGGCGCTTCTCGCCGCGCTCCTGCAGCCAAACGAAAAGATGGCCCGCCTGCAGGAGCAGGGGAGGTTCACGGAGCTGCTGATGCTCCAGGAGGAAGTCAAGAACTACCCGGTCGGCGATGTCTGGGCCGAGTGGTGCCGCCGCAAGGGTCTCCCCGCGCGCGAGGATTGGTTCTCCGCCGTCGAGCAGTACGAGAAGCGCGTACTCGGCAAGCGCAAATGATGGACGAGAGCGGACTGCGCGAACTTGTCGAGGGCATCCGCTCTGGCGCCGTTTCCACAGACGAAGCGGTGCGTGCGCTCAAACGCGCGCCTTTTGACGATATCGGCTTTGCGAAAATCGACCTCCACCGCTCCCTGCGCCAGGGTGCGGCGGAGGTGGTTTACGGCGCCGGGAAGACACCGGCGCAAATTTGCGGAATAGTCTCGCGAATGCGCAGCCTGGGCATCGCCACCGTTTTGGCGACCCGCATTTCCGGCGAGGCGGCCAAAATGCTCGAACGCGAAGTCGGCGGCGTCGATTACGACGAGACGAGCGGCTTCGCGCTGGTCGGGGAAAAACCGGCGCCGGACGGCAAGGGCGAAATCTGCGTCTGCTGCGCCGGCACGAGCGACCTCAAGGTCGCCGAGGAGGCCGCACTCACGGCCGAAGCGCTCGGCAACCGCGTGACGCGGCTGTACGATGTGGGCGTGGCCGGCTTGCACCGGCTTCTCGCCGGTCTCGACACATTGCAGCGCGCAAGGGTCGTGATCGCCATCGCCGGCATGGAAGGGGCGCTCGCGAGCGTGGTGGGAGGTCTTGTCTCGGCGCCTGTCCTTGCCGTCCCTACGAGCGTCGGCTACGGCGCTTCCTTCGGCGGCGTGTCCGCGCTGCTTTCGATGCTGAACAGCTGCGCCTCGGGCGTCGCGGTGATGAATATCGACAACGGCTTCGGCGCAGGTTTTCTCGCTTCGCGGATAAACCACCTCTAGCACGATGAAAACGCTGTTTTTCCAGCTTGAATCCGGAGCGGCCGGCGACATGCTCGCCGCCGCCCTGCTTGGTCTTGTGCCAGACCCCGCGCGCTCGCTCTCCAGACTCCAGGCAATGGGGCCGAAGCGCGTGTCGCTTTCGCTCGGGCGCGCCGAGCGATGCGGTCTTGCGGGCAACGTGTTCGACGTTTCGGTCGATGGGGTTTTGGCCGAAGTCGAACCGCATCACGCGCATGACCACGACCACGACCATGGGCATGGCCACGGGCACCACCACCATGCTTCGCTTGCCGACGTGAGAGCCACGATCGAATCGCTCCCGCTCCAGGCCGCCGTCCGCGCCGATGCGCTTGAAGTTTACGGGCTGATTGCCGAGGCGGAAAGCCGTGCGCACGGCAAGCCCGTCGGCGACATACATTTCCATGAAGTCGGCACGCTCGACGCCATCGCGGACATCGTGTGCGTGTGCGCGCTCATCGCCGAAATCGCGCCGGACAGGATTGCCGCCTCCGCGCCAAACGCCGGCGGCGGAACCGTCCGCTGCGCACACGGGGTGCTGCCAGTTCCGGCGCCGGCCACGCTGAACCTCCTCTCCGGCATCCCGTGGCGGGGAGACGACGCTTCGGCCGGCGAGCTTTTGACGCCGACGGGCGCGGCGCTTCTCAGGCATTTCGTCGGGCAGTGGGGGCCGATGCCCCTTGCAAAGGTTGTCGGCGCGGGCACGGGCTTCGGCCATCGCGTCGTTCCGGGGCGCACGAACGCGGTGCGGGCTTTTCTCTGCGAAAGCGGCGAGGGAGACGGCGCCGGCCCGAACGGCGCGGCGACGGAACTGATGTGCAACATCGACGACATGACCGGCGAGCAGCTCGGCCGCGCCTGCGAGCGCCTCCGCGCGGTGCCGGGCGCGCTAGACGTGTCGCTTTCGCCGCTGCAGATGAAAAAGAACAGGCCGGGCGCGCTTCTTCGCGTGATTTGCAGCTGCGACTGCGCCGACGGCGTCGCGGCGGCGATTTTGAAGGAGACTTCCACGTTTGGCGTAAGGCGCATAGACTGTGCGCGGTACGAACTGGCCAGGACGTTCACGGACGGAGATCTCGGCGGCGCGGCAGGGCGCGTCCGCTACAAACTCGGCACCGGGTACGGCGTCGAAAAAAGGAAGCGTGAGTTTGATTTCGGAATGGAGGCGTAGCGGTGGATCTTAAGTCGATAGTACTCTGCGGAGTCGGCGGGCAAGGCATCTTGCTCGCGGCGAAGATAATCGGAAAAGCGGCCGAGCTCGCCGGTCTTGATGTAATGGCCAACGAGACGCACGGCATGGCGCAGCGCGGCGGGTCGGTGCGCGCCTTCGTGCGGTTCGGCAGCCACGTGGGCAGTCCGCTCGTGCGCGAAGGCACGGCAGACGCCATCGGCGCGCTCGAGCCGGTGGAGGCGTTGCGGTGGGCGCATTACCTGGCACCGGGCGCAATGGCCGTGGTGAACACCCGCGCGGTCGTGCCCGTCACGGTTTCGAGCGGCAAGGCCACGTACCCTGCCGATGTCGCCGAGCGTCTCCAAAGGGCGTTTCCGCGTCTCGTCGCATGCGATTGCGACGCCGAAGCGGAGCGGATGGGCAACGCGAAACTCTCCAACACGATCCTCGTGGGCATGCTTTCGCGGGCTCTCGACTTCGAGACCGGAGTCTGGCACGCGGCAATCGAAAAAAGCGTCAAGCCCCAGTTCGTCGAAGCGAACAGGGGCGCGTTCGATTTCGGGCGCGCACGGGCCGGCGGAGCGCAGGCGGCTGGCTAGCGCGCCGTGAGGCGCGGCCCGTCGCGGGTGTCCTTGACGACCCATCCGAGGGCGGCGATTTCGTCCCTCAGCCGGTCCGAAGCGGCCCAATCCTTTGCGGCGCGGGCCTTCGTGCGCTCGTCCAGCAAGGCGAGGACCTCCGGCGGAATCGCCGCCGCCGGCTTTTCCAGCACGCCGAGCACGGCATCCATCCGCGAAATGGCGGCCAGGGCCGCTGCGGCGCCGGAGGCCGCCATTTCGCCGCCTTCGGCGAGGCGGTTGCCGTCGTTTACAAGCGAAAAGACGGCGGCGAGCGCGAGCGGGGTGTTCAAATCGTCGCAAAGCGCCGCGTCGAAGGCATCGACATGGCGCTTCACCCAATCGGGGGCGCACTCGGGCGCTGCAAAGCCGCCGCCGATTTCCTTCATCCGTGCGGTGAACTCGTCGATCCTCGAAAGCGCGGTGCGCGCGGCGGACAAGGCGTCGAAAGCGAAATTGAGCGGCTGGCGGTAGTGGGCCGCTATCAAGACATACCGGATTTCGCGCCCGGACCATCCCATTGCCGTCAAGTCGCGGAGCGTGTAGAAATTGCCGAGACTCTTCGACATCTTCTCGCCGTTCACCCGCAGGTGGGCGCAGTGCATCCAGGTGCTGACGAAGCGCTTGCCGG
The DNA here is from genome assembly GCA_017450425.1 of Kiritimatiellia bacterium. Lineage (GTDB taxonomy): Bacteria > Verrucomicrobiota > Kiritimatiellia > RFP12 > UBA3636 > UBA3636. The sequence goes on along the minus strand of JAFSUV010000259.1, from coordinate 5,529 downwards.
TGGCGGCCTCCGCCTGGGCGATTTCATTTTCGTGGTGCGGGAAAAGGTTGTCTATGCCGCCGGTGTGCAGGTCGAAACTCTCGCCGAGGTACTTCATGCTCATGGCGGAGCATTCGATGTGCCATCCGGGGCGCCCCGGCCCCCACGGCGAATCCCATTTCACCGCGCCGTCGTTTTCGTCCCAGGCCTTCCAAAGCGCGAAATCGCCGACGTCGTCCTTGGCATATTCGTCGTTGGAGATCCGCACCCCGGAGCGCATCCCGGATCGGTCGAGGTGCGCCAGTTTTCCGTATTCGGGAAATTTCGACACCGAGAAATAGACGCACCCGTCCGGTGCCTTGTACGCCACTCCGGCGGCGAACAGCCGCTCGATGAGGGCGATCATCTCCGGGATGTGGTCGGTCGCGGCCGGATAGACGGTGGCGGGCTTTATCGAAAGCGTCGCGAGATCCTCGAAAAAGGCGTCCTTGAAGCGTTGCGTGTACTGGCGCAGCTCCGCGCCGCAGGCGCGTGAATCGCGGATCGTCTTGTCGTCCACGTCCGTGAGGTTCATCACATGGACGAGCTTAAGCCCCGCGTATTCGAGCGTCCGGTGCAGGATGTCTTCGAAGGCGTAGGCCCTGAAGTTGCCGATGTGGGCGAAATTGTAAACGGTGGGGCCGCAAGTGTAGAGCCCGGCCTTGCCGGACTCGATCGGCTCGAAAGGCTCGACGCGGCGCGTCAGCGAGTTGTAGAACTTCAGTTGCATGATTCCAAAAGGGCGACGGCCTGCGCGGCGATCGCTTCGCCTCTGCCGATTTCGCCCAGTCCTTCCATTGTTTTTGCCTTTACGGAAACGCTTCCTTCGTCCATGCCGAGCGCGGACGCCACGTTTCGCCGCATCTCGGCCGCGCGCGGCGAAACCTTCGGCTTCTCGGCGATTACCGTGATATCGACGTTGGCGACCCGGAAACCCGCGCCGGCGACTTTGTCGCGGACGATGCGAAGCAGCGCCGTGCTGTCCGCCCCTTCCCACTGCGGATCGTCGGCGGGGAAAAGCCGCCCGATGTCGCCGAGCGCGGCGGCGCCGAGAAGCGCGTCGCAGAGCGCGTGGAGCGGCGCGTCGCCGTCGGAGTGGCCGAGCAGACCCTTGTCCGAATCGAACCGCGCCCCGCAGAGGACGAGCGGGCGTCCTGCCGCGAGGCGGTGGATGTCGAACCCTGTGCCGATACGCATCGTCAGCGCGCGGGGCGCACCGCTAGCGCGCCCATTCCGGCAGTTCCCGGGGCTGCTCTTCGGCGGCCGGCTCTGCGCCGGAGGAGTCGGCGGGGATTTCAACGACGTCGGACTCGACCTGGATTTCTCCGGTCGGCAGACCCACGTACTCGATGACCGCGCCTTCGTTCACCTTGTCGATGAACGCCGCCACGGCATCGCGTTCCCTTTCGCGAAGCATGCCGAACCCAAGCTCGTCCTTGACTTCGTCGAATCCGATCTTCCCGGCCTCCGTGCGCTCCGCGACGCGGATTATGTGGTAGCCGAACTGCGTCTCGACGACTTCGCCGACGGTGCCGATTTCCTGAGAAAAGGCGGCGTCCTCGAACGGCTTCACCATCTGGCCGCGGCCGAACGAACCCAAGCTGCCGCCGTTGGCCTTCGACGGGCAGTCGGAGTTTTCCTGCGCGAGCTTCGCGAAGTCTTCGCCGGCCAGCGCGCGGGCGCGGATCGCCTCGATTTTCTCCTTTGCGGCGGCCTTTTCCTCGTCCGAAGCCTTGGAATCCACCTTGACGAGGATGTGCGACGCCGTCACGCTTTCGGGCTTTTCGACCGCTGCGGGATTTTCGGCCACGATCTTGTCGAACCGGGCGCGGATCTCGTCTTCGGTCGGCGCGGCGATGCCGTTCGTCTGGGACGAGAGCAGCTTTTCGATGGCGAGATTGGTGTCGAACATCGCGTCGAATTTCTCCTCCGGCATGCCGAAGGCTTCCACGGCCGCAGCCCTGTCGGCAAACCCGAACCTGGCGAAAGCGGCGGTGCGGTCCTCGTCGGTCACGACGACGCCAGCCTTGTCGGCCTCGGCCTTGAGCAAAAACTGGATGGCGAGGTTCTTGGCCATGTCGCGCACGATGTTGCGCTTCACGCGCGCGATCTGATCCGGTGGAATCCTGGCGCCGTTGCTTGCCACGAACTGCTCGACAAGCTCGTCGATTTCCGACCGCATGATCGCATCCTGGCCGTTGATCTTCACGGCCACCTTGTCGGCAACCGTGGCCGGGGTCTCGACGCCGGCTTCGGGCGCCTGCGCCTCTTCCGTGGCGGGAGACGACTCGGACTTGCAGTCGCAAGAGCAGAGCGACAAGGCCGCGAAGGCCGAGAGAAGACAAATCGACTGACGTGTCATGGGTGATACCTTGGAGTTTATGCGTTCGCCCCGCCGACGCGGCGGCGCGTAAAACGCCCCCCATTATCCACCATCGCCCGCTTCCGGTCAAGTGCCCGAAATCTTCGCGTTTGTCCACCCGCGTTCTCCGTGGCGGGCGTTTCCGCCGTGCGCGGCCGAGCCTGCGAAAACGGGCGGCACAACCACGCAAATGTTTTTTCTTGCCAACAAGCGGGCGTTGGTGGATAATGGCGGCGTTTGCGCGGCCAACCGGCCGCGAAAGTTCAAAGCGAAAGCGGGAAAACAAAATGGCAGTAGATCTTGACTGGAAGAATTTGGGTTTCAAATATCGCGATACTGCCGGGCATGTCGAATATGTCTGGCGCGACGGCAAGTGGGGCGAGGGCGTGATGGTCGCCGAGCCGTGGCTGAAGATGCACATCGCGGCCGCGTGCCTTCACTACGGCCAGGAGTGCTTCGAGGGCCTCAAGGTGTTTCGCCAGAAGGACGGCCGCGTCGTGGCGTTTCGGCCGGAGGAAAACGCCGCGCGCATGCAGCGCACCGCACTGCGCACGTGCATGCCGCCGGTGCCGACCGAGATTTTCCTGGACGCCCTCGATCGCGTCGTGAAGGCGAACGCCGACTACATCCCGCCGTACGGGACTGGCGGGTCGCTCTACATCCGGCCGCTGCTTATCGGCACCGGCGCCCAGATCGGTGTCGCCCCGGCGGACAGCTACACGTTTGTCATGATGGCGACGCCGGCCGGCGCCTACTACAAGGGCGGCCTAAAGCCGGTCAGGGCCGTGATTCTCGACGACTACGACCGCGCCGCTCCTCTCGGAATGGGCGATGTCAAGGTTGGCGGCAACTACGCGGCGTCGATTTTCGCCCATGAAACCGCCAAGAAAATGGGCTTCCCCGTGGAGCTGTACCTCGATGCCAATACCCATACTTGCGTCGAAGAATTCGCCACTTCGAATTTCCTCGGCATCAAGAAGGACGGCACGTATGTCACGACCGATTCCCGCTCCGTCCTGCCGTCCGTCACGAATCTCACGCTCCGGCAGATCTGCGAAGACGAAGGCCGGCGCGTCGAGGTGCGCCATGTCCCGTACGACGAACTGAAGGATTTCGCCGAAATCGCGGCGTGCGGCACGGCCGTGGTCGTGACCCCGGTCTGGCAAATCGTGCGCGGGGACGAGGCGATCACGCTCGGCGACAGCGAAAACGCCGGTCCGGTCGTGACGCACCTTTTCGAGCAGGTGCAGGGGATTCAGTACGGCGAAAAGCCCGATCCCCACGGCTGGTGCCGCGAAATCCCGGTTTGAAAACGGCGCTGATTCGCCGGCTTGAGACGCCATGCGGATAGTGGTCAGCGCCGGCCCGACGCGCGAGTTTGTCGATCCGGTGCGGTTTTTGAGCAACCGGTCGTCCGGCAAGATGGGCTATGCCGTCGCCCAGGCCGCAGTCGAGGCGGGGCATGAAACGGTTCTCGTTTCCGGCCCCGTTTCGATCCCGGCGCCGCGCGGGCTGGCGGCCTTCGTCCCCGTGGTGTCCGCGCGGGACATGCTCGCCGCGCTGCGCAAGGCGGTAAAGGGGGCGGACGCGCTGGTGATGGCCGCCGCCGTCGCCGATTTCCGCCCGGCTCGCGCATGCCGCCGCAAGATCCACAAGGGGGAGATGCCCGGTGCGATCGCACTCAAGCCGAACCCCGACATCCTCGCGGCGCTGTCGCGCGGAAAGGGGCGGCGGGTGTTCGTAGGGTTTGCGGCCGAAACGGAGCGCGCCGAGGCCGGCGCCGCCGCGAAACTGCGCCGCAAAAAGCTCGATTTGATCGTCGCAAACGACGTGACGCGGCCCGGGGCCGGATTCGAGGTCGATACGAACATCGCCACATTTGTGCGTCCTGACGGCTCGACGGAGACCCTGCCGCTCATGTCCAAGGCGGAGCTTGCGCGCAAAATAGTGGCGCAAGTCGAGGCGCTGGCCGGCGTCTAGGGTCGCAATTCCGCATGGGCGCCAAGGGTGCCTCCGCGCGATGGAGAAGAACTCGCGCCGGAACGGTTTTTGCGATCCGGTTGAAAACAGGCCGGGCGTGGTTTATACTTCCGCGCGTTTCCGCGACGCGGGATCTTCAATACTCAAGGGTTCACTCTCCATGGCACTCTCTGTCAAAGACATGAAAGGCCGGAAAATCGGCATTTGCGTTTCCGGCGGTCTCGATTCCAAAACAATTGCGGTAAGGCTTCGCGAAGCGGGGGCGGATGTCCTGTGCTTCACCGCCGACTTGGGGCAGCCGGACGAAAAGGACATCCGCGGCGTCCAGAAGAAGATGGAGCCTTGCGGCGTGAAGACGGTCATCGTCGATGTCCGCAAGCCGATGGCCGAGGCGTGCTTCGCCGCCATCAAGGCCGAGGCGACTTACGACGGCGGCTACTGGAACTCCACCGGCATCGGCCGCGCCGTGACGACGCGCGAAATCGTCAAGGCGATGAAGAAGCACGGCATCGACACGCTGGTGCACGGCGCGACGGGCCGCGGCAACGACCAGATGCGCTTCGAGCGCTACACGAACCAGTTCGCGCCGGAGATGGAGGTTTACGCCCCGTGGCGCGACGCGGCGCTCCTCAGGGAGTTTCCAGGCCGCACCCAGATGTGCGAGTATCTGGCCAAGCACGGAATCGTCGCCTTCCCCGGCGGCAAGAAGCGCTATTCGACGGACTGCAACATCGCGGGTCTCTCGCACGAAGCGGAGGACTTGGAGAGCATGCAGACCCCGATGACCATCGTCGAGACGACGATGGGCTGCTGGCCGATGAAGGCGCCGGACAAGATCGAGAGCGTTTCGATCAAGTTCGAGAAGGGCTGCCCCGTTTCCCTGAACGGCCGGAAACTCAAGCCGTTCGAGCTCATCGTCGCGGCCAATGAAATCGGCGGCCGCAACGGGCTCGGTCTCTCTCACGCGCTTGAAAACCGCATCATCGGCACGAAGAGCCGCGGCGTTTACGAGGCGCCGGGGATGGAGCTCCTGGGGCGCTCGCTGCGCTACGTCTATCAAGCCGTTCTCGACCGCCGCTCGACAGACCTTTTCGAGCATCTTTCGCGCTTCCTCGCCAACCAGATCTACGACGGCCGCTACTTCGACCTGTCGTCGCAGGCGGCGTGGG
>JAFSUV010000258.1 GCA_017450425.1 Kiritimatiellia bacterium | reverse complement strand
GCCGTCACGGCGGCGTCGGTCGCGGCCCCGGCGCCGGAAAACGCCGCGCCGAGCACCATCACCCAGCCCGTGCGGGCGAACTCCGGCTTGCGCCTTTCGTACTCCTCCGAAATTTCCGACGGGGAGACGTACGCCAGACCGTCGGCGAACCCGTGCCTCATCGACGCCACGATGAGGCGCTCCTGCATCCTGTCGCGCCACTCGGCGTACGTCATGCGCTCCGCCGCCAGGTCTTCAAGCAGGTTTTGCAGATTGCCGCCGTAGCGGTCCTCGATGATCTCCGCGACCGTCTTGTCTATCGCGTGCGCCGGGAGGCGCTGGTCGCCGGCCCAGTAGCGCTGCAGCACGAGCGCCCTGTCCACGAGCGTGTCGAGCGCTTCCCGGAACGCGGCGCGGAAAAGCGCCTCCTCCGGCATGGCGCCGGCATTCGCGAACGCCGGCGAACGCAGCGTCGCCGGAAGTTCGCGCATGACGTCCGAGATCGCGATGGATTCGCCGTTGACGGTCGCGACCTGCGCATCGACCGGAAACGACGCCAACGGCGGCGCGGCGGCGGCGAGCGCCGCCGGTACGACGAAAAGCGATGCAACAGCCGGCCCGAACGCCGCCAGAACGGACTTCATGCCCATGGACTCCTTGAACTGCGTACGATTTGGAAGAGTGCGGATTATACACGAGAGGGGGTGTTTCACCCCCGGACCGAGACCCCTGTTTTTTGCCTGTTGACTTCACGCCGGTTTTTTGACATAATCTGCCGCCCGAATCACCAAGACACATCAAAGTTATCGCCATAGAGCATCCATGAACACCTTTTTTCCAAAGGATCCCGGCCAGAATCGACGCTGGCTTGTAGTTGACGCAGCGGACAAGCCCGTGGGGCGTCTCGCCGTAGCGGTCGCCAACGCACTCCGCGGCAAGGACAAACCGGACTACACGCCGTGGGTTGACACCGGCGCTTTCGTCGTGGTCGTGAACGCCTCCAAAGTGAAGCTCTCCGGGCGCAAGGAAGAGCAGAAGACGTACGAGCGCTACTCCGGGTGGCGCGGCGGCCACGTGGTGCTGCCCGCTTCCGTCGTGCGCGCGCGGAATCCGGAGCGGATCGTCCAGGAGGCGGTGAAGGGCATGCTCCCCGGCAACAAGCTCGCCCGCGGCATGCTTCGCCGCCTGTTCATCTATCCGGGCGCCGACCATCCCCACGCCGCGCAAAAGCCCGTGGCCCTCTAAGTCAAAAGACAGGAACATCCAACCATGGCTCAAGACATCATCGCCGCCGCCACCGGCCGCCGCAAGACCGCAGTCGCGCGCGTCTCGCTCGTTTCGGGCGAAGGCAAGTGCACCATCAACCGCCGCGCCGCCGAAGAGTACGTGACGGACGAGGCGAACCGCATCTACATGCTCCAGCCCCTCAAGATCGCCGGCGTCGAGACGAAGTACGACGTCGTCGCGTTCGCAAAGGGCGGCGGCATCACCGGTCAGGCCGGCGCCGTGCGCCACGGCCTCGCGCGCGCCCTTTGCGCGGCCGACTCTTCGCTGCGCGCCGCGCTCAAGGCCGCGGGGTGCCTCACGCGCGATCCCCGCATGAAGGAGCGCAAGAAGCCCGGTCTGCGCGGAGCGCGCCGTCGCTTCCAGTTCTCCAAGCGCTAGGCTTTCGCCACGCTTCCGCGCCGACGGGCAACCCATGCGGTTGCCCGTTGGCGTTTTCGGAATCCCCTTAGGAGTATTTTTGCAATGTCCCTTTTTTCCTTCGTAAAATCGTTTTTCGCAAAAAAACCGGGCGCGGCCGCTTCCGGCGATTCAAAGGACGCCAAAAAAGGAAAGCGGGAGTCCGGCTCAAGGGCCGATTCCCCGGCTCGCCGCCGCGACGAACGCCGCCGCGATGACAACCGCCGCGATGACAACCGCCGCCGTGACGAGCGCCGCCGTGACGAGCGCCGCCGCGACGACCG
>JAFSUV010000017.1 GCA_017450425.1 Kiritimatiellia bacterium | reverse complement strand
GGTCGCGACCGCGCTCCGGCGGGACGCCCCGGCCATCTGCGCGGCCAATGGCCGCGACCTCGATGCCGCGCGGGCCGACGGTCTGCCAGCGCCGCTTCTCGCGCGGCTTTCGCTCGACGCGCGCAAGCTCGACGGGCTCGTGGAAGGCCTTGAAGCGCTGTGTGCGCTGCCCGATCCCCTCGGACGCGTCACGCTCAAGACGGAGCTCGCCCCCGGCCTCGTGCTGACCCGCTCCTCATGCCCGATAGGCACGATAGGCGTGGTGTTCGAGTCGCGGCCCGACGCGCTCGTGCAGATTTCCTCGCTTTGCCTCAAAAGCGGCAATGCGTGTCTGCTCAAAGGCGGCAGGGAAGCGGCGCACACGAACAAGGTGCTCTTCGAGTCGATCCGCAGCGGCGCGGCCGCGGCGGGCGCGCCCGACGGCTGGATCGCGCTCCTCGAGTCGCGCGAAGACGTTTCGGCCATGCTCTCGCTCGACCGCGACATCGACCTGCTGATTCCGCGCGGATCGAACGCATTCGTGCGCAAGATGCAGGAAAGCACCCGGATCCCGGTGATGGGCCACTCCGCTGGCATTTGCCACCTCTACGTCGATGCTTCGGCCGATTTGGACATGGCGGTCAACATCGCGGTCGATGCCAAGACACAGGCGCCGGCGACCTGCAACTCCATTGAGACGCTGCTCGTGCACGAATCGGTGGCGCGCGCATTCCTCCCCAAACTCGCGGCGGCGATGTCGGAAAAGGGCGTGGAGCTGCGGGGCGACGCTTCGGTGCGCGCGATCCTGCCGGACTGCGCGGCGGCGACCGATCAGGATTGGGACGAGGAATACCTCGCGCTCGTCCTGTCCGTGAAAACCGTCGCCTCCGTCGAAGAAGCGGTCGCCCACGTGAACGCGCACGGATCGCGCCACACGGACGCGATTGTCGCGTCTTGCCCCGACGCGGCCGCGCAGTTCATTTCCGGCGTCGATTCGGCCGACGCCTTCTGGAATTGCTCGACCCGGTTCGCCGACGGCTTCCGCTTCGGTCTTGGCGCCGAAGTCGGGATCGCGACGGGCAAATTGCACGCCCGCGGCCCGGTCGGTCTCGAAGGGCTCACCACCTACCGGTGGATTTTGCGCGGAAACGGCCACACGGTCGCGCCGTTTGCGGATGGCAGGGAGCGCTTCACGCATGTCTCCCTCCCGTGCGGCGGCTGAGCGCGCGACCGCCGTTTTTATCTGGCGGCGTCCGGCGCGACTATCATGCGCGCCTTGCGGTCGAGAATCGGAAACACGAGCCTGAAGCAGGTCCCTTCGCCGGGCTTCGACAGCACGTCGATCCGCCCGCCGTGGTCGCGGACGATTTTCTGCACGATCGACAGCCCTATGCCGTGGCCGTCCGGGCGGGTTGTCTCGAACGGCTCGAAAAGGCGGCGGAAGCGGTCTTCGTCGATGCCGTCGCCGGTGTCGCGAAACGAAACGGACACGTCCCGGTCGTCCGCCTCAACGGCGATAGAAAGCGTGCCGCCGCGCTTCATCGACTGCACCGCATTTCGCGTCACGTTGAAGAACGCCTGCTGCAGCTGCTCGGAATCGGCGCGGATTTTCGGCAGAGCGCCGCCCGTGGAGACTTCCACGTCGATTTCGTGCTCCTGTATGTCCGCCCGCATGGTTCCGAGCGTTTTCTCCAGCACCTTCGCGACATCGCACGGCGCCATCTCCGGCGTGCCGCCGCGAAGGGCGTTGAGGAACTTCGAGAGAAACATGTCGAGCCTGTCAACCTCGTCGCGCGCGACGCGGACGAGCTCCGCGAGTTCGTCGCGCTTTTCCCCGTCGGCGATCGTGCGGGTCGAGCGTTCAAGCAGCTGAAGGTGTATGCCGAGCGCGTTGAGCGGGTTTCCGATTTCGTGCGCGAGCGAGGCCGCAAGCAGGCGAATCGTGCGCATCCGGTCGCTCTCCATCGCTTCGCGGGCGTCTTCGCGCTCGCGCGTGACGTCGCGCACCAGCGCCACGACCCCGGCCTCGGCGTCATCATCCGCTTCGAGCGGAAATGCGGTGAACGAAAGGATCCGGCGTTCGGGGCGGAACACCTCGATTTCGCTCGATGAAACGCCATGCCACGTCCCGTCGCGACCGGTGCGCGACATCGCCTGCCAATCGACATCCGGCAGCCACCGCTCGACGGGGCGGCCGGTCGAGTGCGCGCCGTCGAAGCCGAAAAGCTCTTCGGCCGTCTTGTTGGCGTAGAGCAGGACGCCGTCCTGCGACACCACGACGACCCCTTCGCCGATGGCCTGAAGTATGGTTTCCAGAAGACCGCGCCGGCGGGCGATGCGGTCAAGCTGGAACTCCAGTTTCTGGATCTTCAGCGCCATCGCTCCCCGCCTAGTCCGCGAGCATCGCTTGCGCCACCTGGCCGGCGGGGCCGCCGAGGGCGCGCACGATTTCGAGGGCAAACTTGAGCGCCGTCCCGGGGCCGGTGCCGCTTATGACGTTCCCGTCCTGCACCACCTTGACTCCGGCCTGGTATTCGCCGCCGCCGGCGAGCTTCACTTCGATGCCCGGATAGCAGCAGAATTTGCGGTCGCGGAGAACGCCAGCGGCGTCGAGCACCATCGGCGCCGCGCAAACGGCGGCGACGATTGCGCCGCGATCGTGCGTTTCGGCAAGGATGCGGCGCACCCGCGCGTCGGCCTTGAGCGCGAGCGTGCCGCCCATGCCGCCCGGCAGCACCACGGCGTCGAAAGCGCGGGCGGAGGCCGCCGCTTCGTCCGGCGACCCGGCGAGAACCGTATCGGCGCCGATCTCGATCGCGTGCGAACCCGTTATGCGACCCGTTCCGGTGATCGACGCCGCCGTGACGGCAATGCCGCCGCGCCGCAGCGCATCGATGATCGTCACGGCCTCGATTTCCTCCGCGCCGTCGGCAAGGAGGACGAGGGCGCTTTTCGCGGTCTGCATTTACCGCCCCCCTTTGCTGTCGCCCGCGCTCTCGCCGCCGCCGAACGTCGAGGCGATCTTGTCGTAAAGCGGCTCCAGCACGGTGCCGCGCAGAAGCGAACGCGTCGGGCGGGAGTATGCAAAGACGAGCTTGTTGGACACCGGGATGTCCGTGCGGATGTCGATGTCGAACTCAAGCGGCGTGCCCTGCGCGAAAATCCGCCCCGGAAACGACTCGCACGCCTCCTTGTCCGCATCGGTGAGCGGCGCAAGGGCGCACGTCACGTCGTAAGTCGCGGCCGACGTCTCGGCGGGCGTTTCATCGTAGGCCGCATCCACGGCGGTTGCGGCCACGATGAGATGCGGATTCGCATCGGCGCTCGGACGGGTCTGAAGCGGGTCGAGCCGGAACGTCCACTTCGCGAGCGATTTCGCCCCGCTTGGCGGCTCCGAGCCGGGGAGGGCGTTTGTGGGCGACGAAAGCTCGTAAATCGCCACGGTTCCGCGGATTGGAGTCGGGGCGTGGATCGCCTCGTCTTCCGCAAGCCCGATCAATTCGAGCCTGACCTCCGGCGAAATGTAAGAGAAGCGGTTCTCTCGGAAGAGGCGCCGGTTGAGGCCGAATTTGGCGGCCTGCCCGTCCTCGGTTATCACGCCGGGGCGCGTATAGGGGTCGAACGCCTTGTCGTAGGCGCGGACTGTCGCTTCGAGGACGAACGGTGAAACCACCACGCAGAGCGCGATGGTCGCCATCGAGAGCATGAATTTGAAAATCGGTGACATTGTGCAAATGTGTTTGGTCGTGTAAACGGCGCGATTCTACCACATGCCGGGGCGCACGTGCAGAGCTGCGCGTGAAGCGGTCTGGCATTTCACCCGCGCCGCGGGCGCTTCCCGACCAGCCGCTTCCTAGCAGGGGCGTTTCCACGAAACGCCCGCGCGACGCGTGCCGGGATGGTGGAGCGGGTGAAGGGAGTCGAACCCTCGTGTGAAGCTTGGGAAGCTTCCATTCTACCGTTGAACTACACCCGCGAAAATAGTGCATCCGTGCGGAAACGGGCGGCATGATATAAAACTCGATGGTTGTTGTCAAGGCAAAAAACATCGCCCGCGCTTTGCAAGCGAATCCGATAAAGTTTAAAATTTTCGCATTGTCTCGCTTTTCGCAAAAAGCGGCATCGTCCCTTGGTTTCACGGATCAAAGACAGTGAACGACTCTTCTCCCGACCCCCTTTCACGCCTTGCCGATACGATTTTCGTGCCGGATGCGTCATCAAAAGACAAGGCCTCGCTTCTTGCCGAAATAGCCGATGCCGCGGTCAAGGCCGGCATCGTGCCGGAGGAAAAGCGCGAATCGGTGCTTTCGGCGCTCGTGGAGCGGGAGAAGCAGATGTCAACCGGCATGCAGTACGGGGTCGCGATCCCTCACGCCCGGACTGAATGCGTCTCTTCGCTCGCCACGCTGATACTCGTGTCGCGGGCGGGAATCGCGTTCGACACGCTCGACGGCGAGCCCGCGACGCTTTTCATCGCAACGCTTTCGCCGCCTTCGGACGCCAACTCGCACATCCGCTTTCTCGCGGCCGTGACGCGCCGCCTTTCCAACAGGAGAGTCCGGGAGAGCGTCTTTGCCGCGCGAACGCACGAAGACCTCGTCGCCGCCTTTGCCGAAGACAACGCATAGGAGGAACCCCGCATGGTCGCTTCGCTGAAATTCATCGCACTTGCGGCCATACAGGGGCTTGCCGAATTTCTTCCGATAAGCAGTTCGGGGCATCTCGCGCTTGCCGAAAAGCTTTTCGGGATCGAGAGTCCGGGCCCGTCGCTCGAGCTTTTCCTCCATCTGGGAACCGTTTTCTCGGTTTGCATTTTCTACCGCAAACGGTTGGCGCAGCTCGCGACGGCATTCCTGCGCCTGGAAAAGGACGCCGTGCGCTATGCCGCGTACGTTTGCGTTTCCGCCGTTCCAGCCGCTCTGGTGCATTTCTGCGCCAAGGACAGAATTGCGGACGTTTTCGACGCCCCCAGGGCGATAGGCTGCCTGCTCGTCGCGAACGGCGCACTGCTACTGCTTTCGTGCGTGACGGATGCTTTGCAGCGCGGCCGGGGCGGCGGCATTTCGCTCCTGCGCGCGCTTGCCATGGGGGTAGGGCAGGGGATCGCGATTTTTCCCGGCATCAGCCGATCCGGCACTTCCATCCACGCCGGGCGCATTGCCGGAATGTCGCCCGGAAAGGCTGCGGAATTTTCCTTCATCATGTCGCTTCCCGCAATACTCGGCGCCATGTTGCTGGAGTTGCGGAGCAATCCCGCCGGCCTCACGGCGGGGATGTGCGTCTCCGAAGCCGCGATCGCGACGCTGGTCTCCGGGGCCGTGGGCTGCTTCGCGCTCAAGGTCGTGGTAAAGACCCTTGAGAAGGGCCGGTTCTGGGTCTTCGGCGTCTGGTGCGTCGCCGCCGGCGCGCTTGCGGTTTCGCTCGCCTAGAGGCAAGCGAAACCGCACTGGGGAACAACTGCGGCGTGCCGGCGGCCGTTACGGCACGGCCACTCTGCTCAGCACCTGCGCGACAAAGGAATCCGGCGTAAGACCCTCGGCCTCAGCCTCGTAGGAGAGCAAAATCCGGGGGCGCAGGACGTCTGGCGCGATTTCCTTCACGTCCTGAGGCGTCGCGTACGCCCGGCCGCGCAGGCGCGCGTGCGCCCGCGACGCGCGGTCGAGGCACAGCGACGCGCGCGGCGACGCGCCGAGATCGACAAGTTCCGCAAGGCGGTCGAGTCCGGCCTTGCGGGGGTCGCGGGTCGCTTCGACGACATCGAGGATGTAGTCGGCGACCTTGTCGTCCAGATAAACGGCATCGAGAGCGGAACGGAGCGCCTCGACGTCCGCAGCCGACGCAACGGCGCGGGCTTTCGGCGCTTCGCGCCGCGAAAAGCGCTCCATGATCCGCCGCTCGTCCGCCCGCGGCGGAAACGAGACCAGGCACTTGAAGAGGAAGCGGTCGAGTTGCGCCTCCGGCAGCGGATACGTGCCTTCCTGCTCGATGGGGTTCTGCGTGGCCAGCACGAGGAACGGATCGGGGAGCGCCAGCGAATCGTCGCCGATCGTGACCTGGCGCTCCTGCATCGCTTCGAGAAGCGCCGACTGGACTTTGGCCGGAGCGCGGTTGATCTCGTCCGCAAGGAGGATGTTGGCGAAAACAGGGCCTTTTTTCGGCGTGAAAGTCCCGTCCTTGGGGTTGTAAACCTGCGTTCCCGTGACATCCGACGGGAGCAGGTCGGGCGTGAAGGAAACGCGGCGGAAATCGAGTCCGAGGGCGTCGGCGAGCGTCCGGACGAGCGTCGTTTTCGTGATTCCCGGCACGCCCTCCAGGAGCACGTGCCCCTCACAGGCGATGGCGACGAGCAGCCTGTCGAGGATTTTCTCCTGTCCCACGACTACGCGACCCACTTCGTCGCGCAATTTTTCAAACAAAGCGGCCTGAGCCCGGATTTCTGCATTGTCCATCTTGAAAAATCTCCGTTTTTTCGATGTATGCGAGTCATTCTACCACGCGGCGCGAAGCGGTGCAATGTTTTAACATAATCTATATTATGCGACATAACTATATTATCAGTCTCCCCTGTGGTAGAATGCGCGGACACGGGCGGGAAGAGTCCGGAGAGAGAGTTATGGCATCGCAAACCGACATGACATCGCAACTGGCATCGCGAATCGACACAATCCTGCGCAGTGTCGCCGGGCGGCGCATCCTCGTAATCGGCGACACCATGCTCGACAAATATGTCTGGGGCGACGCCTCGCGCCTTTCCCCCGAAGCGCCCGTACCGGTCGTGCGCGTGTCGCGCGAAACCGCAGTGGCCGGCGGCGCCGCGAACGTCGCGTTCAATCTTGCGGCGCTCGGCTGCGAAGTTTCGCTCTTTGGCCGGATCGGGACCGATCCCGACGGCGCGCGCCTTTGCGAGCTTCTCGCCGGCGGAGGCGTCGCGCTCGCTCCGGGGAGCGTCTCCAAAGCGGTTTCGACGATCGTCAAGACGCGCGTTCTGTGCAGCCGGCAGCAGGTTTGCCGGCTCGACCGCGAAGGCTCCGCCGCAAGCTACGCCGTGTCGCCCGGCGATTTCGGGCGTTTCGTGGCCCCGCTCGCTTCGGCTGCGGATGCCATCCTGGTGTCCGACTACGCCAAGGGGCTTGTCTGCAACGCGACTCTCAAGGCGCTTTCTACCCTACCCTCCCGCCCGGACGTCCTTTCCCTCGATCCCAAGCCCCGCCCCGGTATCGATTACAGCGGCGTTTTTCTCATGACCCCCAACCGCGCCGAGGCGCTGCGTCTCGCGGGGCTAGAAGAAACTCCCGGCGAATTTCCCGCCGAGGCGGTGTGCGAGGCGATTCACGCAAAGTTCGCGCCGCGCTTTCTCGTCGTCACGCTCGGCGCCGGCGGCATGCTCCTCTCGGAGGGCGGGCGGCCGGTCGAAACGATTCCCACTTTCGCCCGGGAGGTGTTTGACGTGTCCGGCGCCGGCGACACCGTGATAGCGGCCATGACGGCCGCGCTCGCCGCCGGGATCGGCCTCGGCGACGCCGCCCGTTTCGCCAACACCGCCGCAGGGATCGTTGTGGGCAAACTCGGTACGGCGGTCGCAACCGCGAGCGAAATCCGCGCCGCCGCCGGCTCCGCAGTGGCGTGAAAACGCCTCCGGTTTGGCTTGCGCCGCTGCGCGGCGTGACGCTCGCCCCGTTCCGCAAGCGGCTCGTCGAGCGCTTCGGCGGGATATCCGCCGTTATGGCTCCGTTCGTGCCGCTTTCCTCGTCGGGAGCGGGTTCGGTGCCGGTGCGCGTCTTTTCCGATCTCATGGGTCTTGGCGGCACGGCGGCGATGACGGTGCCGCAGGTCATCGGACGCGACCCGGACGCGCTGCGCCAGGCCGCCGCGGTCCTGCGCGGCATGGGCTTCACCCGGCTGAACCTCAATTGCGGATGCCCCTGGAAATTCGTCGCCCGCAAGGGGCGCGGCTCCGGCCTTCTCGAAAACCCGGCCAATCTGTCGCGCATGCTCGAAGCGGGCTGCGAAGCGATGCCGGGCGGCTTCTCCGTGAAAGTCCGCCTTGGATACCATTCGGCCGAAACGCTCGAATCGCTCGCGCCGGTTTTCAACTCGTTTCCGATCGAGCGGATTTTCATCCACCCGCGCACCGGCGTGCAGATGTACGGCGGCGTCGCCGACATCGAGGCGTTCGCCAGGGTCTATCCGCTGTTTGCCGCGCCTGTCGTTTACAACGGCGACGTGTTTTCGCCGGCCGACGCCGAGGCGATCGCCGCGCGCTTTCCCAAACTCGACGGGATCATGATCGGCCGGGGTCTTTGCGCGCGGCCCGATTTGGCGGAGCGAATCGCGGCCGGTGGCGCTTCCGCGCCCTCCCCCGCCCCGCGGCGCGAGCGCATCGCCGAATTCGCGGCCGCCCTCTACGACGACTACGCGCGCACGCTCCACGGTCCGGCGCCGCTGCTTGGACGCATGAAGGAACTCTGGAGCTGGCTTCACCTCTCGTTCGAGGACGGCGACG
>JAFSUV010000257.1 GCA_017450425.1 Kiritimatiellia bacterium | reverse complement strand
GCAGACGCCACGGGGCGCGGCTGCTGCGGCACCGTCTTTTCCGCAGCGGAAGCGCCGGAAGCGGCGGAAACCGGCGGCGGGGCAGGGCGGCGGGGAGGCGGCGCGTCGAAAGCCGCCAGCACGGAAGGGTCGAGCGGCTGCCGCCGCCGCCCCGCCTGGATTTCGATCTCCAGGTGGGTCTTCACATCGGCGAGGATTTCCGCTATGTCCGACATCGGCCGCGCGTTTCCGGGCGCGGACTAGGCCCGCACCTTGATGGTGGGCACCCAGGCGCGGATTGAGGAGAGCTGCTTCTTCCACGCGCCTTCGTCCGTCCTCGCTTCGAGAAACGCGCCGTAGAACGACATGAAAATGTCCGTCCACGCCTGCAGCCGGCCCATGCGATCGGCGAACGTCGCGCTCTCGGCCCGGTTTGAATCCGTCGCCGGAGGCTTGACGCCGGAAAAAGTGAACGTCGGGCCGGAAACCGTGCCGCTCCAGGTGTCGTCCCCGATCGTGAAGCTGAGCCTCACCGAGGCGACCTTCTTGCCGGCGAGCAGGGCCGACCGGAATTCCGGGCTGGCGAGGGGCGCCCCTTCCCGGAGCGCGATGTGGTGCGCGCCCTGCGCTTCGAGGACGAGCGCCACCGGGCCATCGACCGAAAACGACACCGCGGCGCCGCCCGGACCGGTGAACTCGGTTTTGCCGACGTCGTGGCGCCACACCGCCCAGGTGAGGAAATCGAGCCCGAGGTCGTTCACCACGAAGTCCCCGTTGTCTTCGGGCGTGAAAACCGAGGGGGAGAGCGATTCGGCCTGCACCCCGAAGCGCCGCAGGGCCGCCCCTGCCGGATCGAGCGGAACGAGCGCGGAGCGGGCCGCCTGGTGGAACGCCATCGTGATCGAATCGACCTGCTTGTCCGTCTTGGCGTCGGTATAGACGATCGAGCGATCCATGTCGATCGCCAGTTCGAGCCCGGAGATCGTCGGCGGCATGCGCTTGACCATTTGCTTGCGCACCGATTCCTTTATCTCCTTGCGGGTCGCGCGGTTGAGGGCCTGAGGCCCCTTTTCCTTGACAAGCTCGATCTCCGTCTTGCGGCAGTAAACCGCAAGCAGGGCGGCCGGCACGCGCCGCTGCGCGGTCGATACGAAAAGGTGCGCGAACTTGCCGGCGCGGCACGTCTCCGGCGTGATTTCGCCGTCAACGAGATACCGCGGCGAAGACCAGCCCGTGAGGGGCGTTTCGTTGAGCGTTTCGAGAGGGGCGATCGCGTTTTTCGCGCATTCGGCGATGAACGAGTCGTCGAGTTTCGCTTCAAATTCAAACACCCGGAACGCCGGGGAATGTACGAGGGACATTTTCTTTGACTCCTGTTAGTGTTTCCGTCTTCGCGGCGCGGTCTTCCGCCCGAAAGGCGCCGTCGCCCGCTAGCGCGGCGATCCGGCCTTCCGCAGCGGCGAAACCGGCCACCAGGCCGGCTCGAAATCCGGCTCCGGCTCGGCCGACTCGACCTTCTTGTACCACTCCTCCGCGGCATCCGGGTTTTGAGCCCGTTCGGATCGCCCTTGCCGCTCTCCAGATATTCGGCCCACCTGACCATCGCCTTGGGGTTGCCGAGCTTTGCGGCCCTCTCGTACCAGACGCGCGCGGCGCTCTCGCTCGGCGGCGTGCCCACGCCGCGCGCGAAGCGCGCCGCCATGCGCACCTGGGCCCACGCCTTCACCGCCGGGGTCGAAGCCTGGGAGCGGCTTATGCGGCGCAGCCAGTCGAGCGCCTCGACGGAGCCGTTGGTGCAGAACGGCCCCGGCACGGCGAGCATCGCCATCGCCGGGATGTGGCCGGCGTCCGCCGTGTTGTCGAGCCAGGGCGCCCATTTGGCTACGAAGTCCGCTCCGGGCAGTTTCGGCGCCCTCCGCAAAAGCGCCACGATGCGGTCTTTCGCGGCTTCGCGGATTTCCGGCGCCGCATCCACGGCGTCGGCCGCCTTGCGGTAGTATTCAAGCGCGATCGCGTCGCGCTCGAACGGCGGCCGGGAAAGCGCCTTCGCCGAAACGCCGGCGGGAACGCTCCGCTCGGGCCCGCCACACACCAGATCGCCGTACAGCACGGCGGCGAGCGGGAAATTCGCGTTTGCCGCCGTCTCCAACTCCCGCCATGCGACTTGCGGCTCGTAAGGACGCCCGAGCGCGAGCAGCGCTCCGAAGCCGCGCAGAAAAGCGGCCGCGATGTCGTCGGGCGGCGAATCGAGCAGCTCCGGCAAAATGGCGGCCAGCGCGGCGTCCGCCCGCGCCGCCGTTTCGGCGGACGGCGACTCCGGCGCGGCCTTGAAAATGTCCGCCACGGCGTCCCGCGCGACGGCGAACGGCTCGCCGACCGCCACGGCGGACGCGAGGGCGGGCCCGGAGAGGCCGTACGCCACCGCCGCCCCGGAGGCCTTGCCTTCGCCGTCGATCTCGGT
>JAFSUV010000256.1 GCA_017450425.1 Kiritimatiellia bacterium | reverse complement strand
GGCGCGATCAAGGGCGCCAAGGGCGTCGATGCGACGCAGTTCCTCGGCGCCGCCAAGCGCGGCGTGACGAAGATCAACATCGACACCGACGGTCGTCTCGTGTGGTGCCGCGTGCACCGCGAGCTCTTCCGCGACAAGCCCGCGGAGTTCGACCTGCGCAAGCCGGGCAAGATCTTCATGAAGGAATACGCCGACTTCATCTACGAGAAGAACTGCCTTCTCGGCTCGGCCTACCAGGCCGACGATGCGCGCGAGTTCATCAAGAACAACGCCTAGCGCGCGCTCTTTGACGCCAAATGCCGGGCGCGCGCGCAATGCGGGCGCCCGGCGTTTCCCTTCCGGCGCGTCCGCGAGACCCTGCGACCGGAGAATCTTTCCACCCTTTTCCATGCCATGAAACTGGAGTCTTTCCATCCGCGCGACCGGATCGCGATGCTGATGTCGCGCATCTACGGGCACCGGCTCACCACGACGTTCGGCGGCAACGTGTCCGTCCTCGACGAATCTGGCGACATCTGGATAACCCCGGCGCGGGTGGACAAGGGGTCGCTTACGCCGCGCGACATCGTGCGCGTGCGCGCGGACGGCACTGTTGACGGGCGCTACGCGCCGTCTTCGGAATACCCGCTGCACCGCGCGATTTACGACGCCCGGCCGGATCTCGGCTGCGTCCTGCACGCCCATCCGACGTCGCTCGTGGCGTTCGCCCTTGCGGGGCGTGCGCCGGATTCGCGGCTTTTGGCGGAAACATGGCGGCGCAACGGCGTTGTGCAGGTTTCGCCGTGGGCCGAGTCCGGCAGCGACGAGCAGCGCGAAAGCGTCGCGGGCAAGTTCGGCGACGGCGCCTGGAGCGTCGTGATGGCCCGGCACGGCATGGTGTGCGCGGGGAAGACGGCCGACGACGCTTTTGCGCGCTTTGACACGCTCGAGTTCGCGGCGAGGGCGGAGCTGAGGGCGCGGCTTCTCGGCGATCCCATCCCGCTCAGTCCGGCCGAGCTCGCGCACGAGCGGGTGCGCGCGGCGGCGGCGATTGCGCCGCTGCGGCGCATCCCGCACACCGAGTCGCTTCAGGAAATCGAGGCGCGGGAAGTCATCTGCGAGTTCATGGAGCGGGGCCTGAGGCACCGGCTGTTCATGCCGTCGGTCGGGACGGTTTCGGCGCGCATTTCCCCCGATGCGTTTCTCATTACGCCGCATCCGTGCGACAGGCCGTCCCTGCGGCCGTCCGATCTCGTGCTCGTGCGCGAAGGCAAGGCGGAGGAAGGTCGCGCTCCGAGCCGCATGACGCACCTGCACGAGGCGATTTACCTCTCGCACCCCGGAGTCGGCGCGGTCATCAACGCTTCGCCGCTCAACACCCTCGCGTTTTCCATGTGCCGCAGGCGCATCGACATCGCGGCGCTGCCGGAACTGCGCCGGCCTTTGCCAGAGGTGCCGATGGTGCCTTTCGACACTTTGTACCTGCACCCCGAAAAGGCCGTAGCCGGTCTTGACGACGAACATCCCGCGTTTACGATCTGCAACAACGGCGCCGTAGTCGCCGGGCGGGATTTGTTCGAAGCCTACGACAGGTTGGAATCTCTTGAAAACGCCGCCGACGCGCTTATCGGCTCCATCGCCTTGGCGCACGGCTTCAACGAAGGGGCATTGCGGTGAAGACGATACGCGCCGACGATCTGGACGGAGTTGTCCAGGAGTTCATATTCCAGACGAAAACTTCGCCGGGCGGCGCGTTTCCGCGGGCTTGCGCGTTCTTCATCGATGCAGCGATCGTCGGTGCCGTGTCGCATGCCGTTTGCCGCGTCGCGCTGCATTTCGTCCCGCCGCCT
The DNA here is from genome assembly GCA_017450425.1 of Kiritimatiellia bacterium. Taxonomy (GTDB): domain Bacteria; phylum Verrucomicrobiota; class Kiritimatiellia; order RFP12; family UBA3636; genus UBA3636. The sequence goes on along the minus strand of JAFSUV010000256.1, from coordinate 414 downwards.
TCGCCGGCCATGGCGGCTCTCGGATTTTCCACGAAGTTTGTTTGCCTGGCCGCCACAGCGCTCTTTTTCGCCGTGGCGTTCTGGCTTTGGGATGCAGTCTGGCTGTCGCTTGCCGGGGGCGCGACTCCCGGCAAGTTCGCGCTCGGTCTGAGGGTGGTGTCTTCCGATGCCGGGAAGGGCCTGGGCTTCGGCCGCTCCGCGAAGCGGGCCGCCCTCAAACTCGTGCCCGCCGCGAAGTCCGCGGTTTTGGCTGTCGCCGCAGTCGCTCTCGCCGTGTGGGCGGCGCGTGCTTCGTCATGGTCGATCCCCGGCCCGGACTTTGTCCGCCGGGCGCTGCCGGTCGCGCTAGCGATCGTATGCTGTGCGCCTCTGGTGCCGAACTATTCCGGCGTCGCCTGGCTGAACGGGCGGCGG
>JAFSUV010000255.1 GCA_017450425.1 Kiritimatiellia bacterium | reverse complement strand
TGGAATGAAATTAACAGGATCAAAGAATGGGCAACGGAAGCCCAAGATGAAGAACGCCGGGAAGACAAATGGAAAAGGCGCCCTGCACCGTGGTATCATGGGTTCGACCAAAAACCTGAAACACGGGAGGGACGCCATGAATAATTATAGCATACACATTGTCAGAAAAAGAAACCCCGCACATGCAAGCCATCCGCCTGCTGCCCGCCTACTTTCTCCTGGTAATCAAAAATTCATTCCACTTGACTTGCAATTCGCTATTTTGCCTCAAGCAGCAGACTCCGCCCGTATGCTTCACGGCGGACGAAAAAGGAACCACCGCAGTCGTGCAATTCATTGCGTGAGGGCGGTGGCTTGATGGATTGGCACCTCCACCGGGAATCGAACCCGGATTACCAGGATGAGAACCTGGCGTCCTAACCATTAGACGATAGAGGCGTGGCGAACAACGGCGCGACATGATACCAAAAAGGGAAGCGTTGTCAACAGGAAACTTTCCCGAAGGATTGGAAGTCTTTTCTTGTAGGCCAGGCAGCGGGTTTTCCAGTATCATTGGCGGGCGGTTGCCGGAGTCCCGGCAGTAAAATTTCCAGCACTCGCCATTGCCCGTCGAAAATCCATGATACGCGCAAATCCCAACTATTCAAAGATCCAGGCCAACTACCTGTTTGCCGAAATTGCGGCTCGGGTAAAGGCCTGCCAGGCGGAAAAGCCGTCCGCCCGGCTCATCCGGCTCGGCATCGGCGATGTCACGCAGCCGCTGCCCGCAGCCTGCGTTGAAGCGCTCGAAAGGGCGTCGGCGGAGATGGGGGCGGCGGAAACATTCCGCGGCTACGGTCCCGACTACGGTTACGCATTTTTGCGCGAAGCCATCGCGAAAAACGACTTTGAAACGCGCGGGTGCGACATTTCGCCGGACGAAATCTTCGTGTCCGACGGCGCGAAGTGCGACACCGGCAATTTCCAGGAAATGTTCGACTCTTCGGCGCGGATTGCGGTCCCGGATCCCGTCTATCCGGTTTACGTGGATTCAAATGTCATGGCCGGGCGCACCGGCGCGGCCGCGAAGTCGGGACGGTACGAGGGCATCGTCTATCTTGAGTGCAACGAAGAGAACGGTTTCGTGCCCGCACCGCCGAAAACTCCGGCCGATGTCGCCTATCTTTGCTTTCCAAACAATCCGACAGGCGCCGTAGCCTCTCGCGAGCAACTCGCCGCGTGGGTCGAATGGGCAAGGACGAACGATGCGCTGATCCTCTTCGACGCCGCGTACGAAGCGTTCATTCGCGAAGAAGGCGTCCCGCACTCGATTTACGAAATCCCGGGAGCGAAGGAAGTCGCCGTCGAATTCCGGTCGTTTTCCAAGACTGCGGGCTTTACCGGAACGCGCTGCGGCTACTGCGTCGTGCCCGCGCAGTGCCGCGCCTTCGATTCCGCCGGGGCGCGGATTCCGCTGCAAACGCTGTGGAAGCGCCGCCAAAGCACGAAGTTCAACGGTGTCGCGTACCCCGTGCAGCGCGCGGCGGAAGCCGCGCTCTCGGCGGAAGGCCGGGCGCAGTGCAAGGCGCTCGTGGACGGCTACCTCGCCAACGCCGCAATCGTGGCGTCGCGTCTCGAAAGGCACGGCCTCAAATGCACGGGCGCGAAAAACTCGCCGTACGTCTGGTTCGACTGCGGCATGGACTCGTGGGAGTTCTTCGACAAGGTGCTCCGCAATGCCGAAGTGGTGGTGACGCCCGGCGTCGGGTTCGGCTCGAACGGCGCGGGCTTCATCAGGATCAGCGCCTTCAACTCCCGCGAAAATGTGGAAGAAGCGATGGATCGCATCGAAAAAATCCTCGGTTAGGAGTCGTGGCGATGAAACTCCTTGGCGAAACTTTTGCAGCGCGCCACAGGGCGCTATTCGCGCTTGCGGCGGCGGCAGTTGCGGGGTGTACGCTCGGGCCGGACTTCGAGCGTCCGCAACCGGACGGCATCGAATCGTTTGCCGCATTTCGCCATGGCGCGGATGATGCCCGCCGGGCTGACGCCGAATCCATCAGCAACGATTCAGGGTGGCAGCGCTGGCACGATCCTTTGCTCGTGCGGCTGGTGCAAGATGTCTGCGGCGAAAACCTTTCGCTCGCCCAAACCGTTTCGCGCGTTCGCGAGGCGCGTGCGACTCTGGAGATCGCCCGCGCCGCGATGCGTCCGTCGCTGGGGCTCTCTGGGTCGGCGGCGGCGTCGCGCGTGCTGGATCCGTCGTCAAGCGCCCGGTCCGCGCGCGGCGGCGGCGAGGCCAGCTGGGAAATCGATCTCTTCGGCGCCAACCGCCGTGCGGCCGAAGCCGCGCTTGCGCAGTACGAGGCGACAGAGCACGACGAGAGTTTTGCCCGGCTGTCGCTCCAGTCCGAGATGGCGGCGGCAGTCGTTGAGCTTCGCCTTGCCGAGGCCATGCTCGCCATTTCGCGAGGCAACCTCGATCTCGCCGGCGAAGCGCTCGACATCGCGCGCTCCAAGGACGAGGCCGGCCTCACGGCAGGGTCGGGCCTTGCGGCGAGCGAAGCGGCCGCAGCCTCTTCGCGGGCGTCGGTGGCGGATCGGGAGGCGGCTGCGAGCGCAGCCGCGCGGGCGATCGAAATACTGCTCGCAAAGCCGCCGTTTTCGATGGAAGAGGAACTTCGCGGCGCGGAAACGCCGTCCGGCGATGCGGTTTGCGCCATCCCCGCGCCGCCTCCGCTCGCCGAAACGACGCCCGCCGAAGTCGTCGCGCGGCGCCCCGACGTACTCAAGGCGGAGGCGACGCTCCACGCGGCAACGGCGCAAATCGGCAGCGCACGGGCGGCGCGCTACCCGGCGGTGAACATCGCCGGCGGCGTGTCGGTCTCCGCGTCTTCCGTGAACGACTGGTCGCGCACGACGGAACTCTCGATCGGGCCGTCCGTCTCGATACCACTCTTTCGCGGCGGCGCGCTCGCCGCAGCGGAGGAAAAAGCGCGCGCGGCGGCCGACACTGCGCTTCTCGCGTGGCGCGACGCGGTGGTCGCCGCGATCCACGAGGCGCAAAACGCCTGGACGCGGGTGGATGCGGCGCAAAGCCGCAAGCCGGATCTGGCGTTTGCCGCCGAAAAGGACGAGGAGGCCCTTGACGCCGCGCTTTCGCTTTGGAAGGCCGGTTCCGGCTCGTACGAAAACGTCATTTCGCGTCGGCAGGCGCTCCTTTCGGCGCGCCAAAGCCTCGCACAGAACGAGGCCGAAGCGGCGGAGGCGGCGATAGCGCTCTACAAGGCGCTCGGCGGCGCGCCGGATTAGCCGGCCCCGCGCCGCGCCGCGTTGCTAGCGCTTTTGCACCACGAGGATTTCTTCTGCGGCGACGACCGTGACGGGCGTGCCGGTCGGCAGCTCTTCGGAAGGGTCTTTTGCCCTGGCGTCGAAGATTTTGCTTTGACCGCGCGCCACGACCGAGACTTGCCCGGTCGCTCCGGGGCGAATGCCGAGATAGATGACGCCCGAAGCGCCGACCGCATCTGCCATCGAGACCGTTCCGTCCGATTGCAGACGCGAAGTCATGCGGAAAATCCACGCCGTGGCGAACATCGCGGCAAAACCCACGGCCAGCGCGGCCAAGGTGGAAAGGCCAGGCCCCAGGGAGCCGTCGCGCATGGCAAGCCACCCTGTAAGGCCGAAAAGGAAGGCGAACGACGTCATCCCGTGCAGCGAAAACAACCTGAAGTCGCCGCCGGAAGAATGGGCGGCGTCGGGATCGGACACATCCACCGCGCCTCCATCCGGCACTTCGCCGAGGTCGGCGGGATCGCCGCCGCCCCAGCCAAGGAAGAGCATGGCGGTGCGCAGCACAAACAGGACGCCGCCTACGGTGGCGAATCCGAGAAACAGGTTTTCGAGAAACATCTTTTAGTCTCCTCTTTGACGACGGGGATTATACTACGGAACGGGCTGAAGGCGGCGGGCGTTGCGGCGGGCGGAAGAAGAGCGGAAAAACTCCCGCATGTCGCGGGCGAACTTGGCGAGAAAGGCGGTGTCGTCCCCGCGCCTGCCAAGCCTGAAGGCTTCGGCCGTGGCCCGCAGCGGATCCCCGGTCCGTTCCATCGTTTCGACATACTTCGGCACGATGTCGCGGTACGGCTTGTTGCGGACGAACGGGGCGCCCCTCTCCAGAAAATAGGCAATGCCGTACGCAAGCGCGTAACTCGTGGCCGCGCCATCGTGGAAAGGCGGGTTGTAGAACGTCGCCTGATCCCACAGCACGAGATTGTGGAGGAGCGCGGTCCAGTCAATGCCGTCCGCATTGGCCAACCGTTCGAGGGTGTCGATTTCGCTCTTCGTTTCTGCCCACTCGAAAGAGCCGCCGCCCGTGTCGCGGAACGACGCGAAAAACTCGGCATAGCCCTCGTTGAACCATATCGACGGCGCTACGCCGCCCCATGCGGCGAAAACGTACTGGTGGAAACCCTCGTGCCGCGCCACGGCGCCGGCGTCGATCGTCGATCCGCGCCGTGCGGGGCGTATCACGAGCTCGCGCCGCGCACTGGAAAAAATGCCGGCGGTCGCTGCGGGATCAAGCCCCGTATCGGACTGCGACAGGTACGCGACATAGTCTTCGTCGTTGCGGAACACGCGGATGACGGACGAACTTTCAACCGTCCGTTCAAAAGGCGGGATTGCGGCTTTGTAGTACGGACGCAGCGCCTCCAACTCCGACAGGAGCGCATCCGCCCGGCGCTCGCCGCCCGGCGCATCCGAGAGCAGTATGTAGTGCTCCGACTCCATGTACCACCAGTCGTCGAGCGCTTCCACGCTTGCGCGGGCCTGCCGCCGCCGTTCGTCTTCGAGCGGCTCGCCTTCGCCGGCGATCGGCGTCCTTTCGCGCTCCGCCTCCGCCCGGCGCAGACCGTACGCCCGCAAGGAGCCGACAAGGTCCCGCCGCAGGACACGCACCGTTTCCCGCGCTTCTGCCGGACGCGGCGCGGCGGCGAGACGGAGCGCGAAGACGAACCATTCGCGCGGCGTCTCCGCTGCACCCCTGCGCGCGGCGTTGAGGCGCACCGCCCAAGCCAAAGTCGCACCATCGGAAAAACGGAATTCCCAAACTTTTGCGAAGCGCGAAGGGTGCAACTCGAGCAGTTGCGGTTTTTCGGAAACGGCAAGTCCGGTGAACCGCTCGATCCAAGGTGCGATTTCCTCGCCCGTGCTGCCGGGAGCGAGCGCATTTCCGGGATCGGAGAAAAAGCGTTCGAAATCCTGCTGCGCGATGTCTCCGGCTTCTGCCAGAGCCGGCGGAAGATGCGACACGGCGCGCGCCGCGACGAGGATGTTGCCGCCGGAGTCGCGCCAAGTGCCCATGGTCTGCGCCGTGCGCCAAAGTTCCGTCGCGTCCGCCCGCTCTTCCGTCCATTCCTCCGAACCGCGCGTCAATTTCCAAATCCGGATTTCCGGCGGCGGCGCGGGGAGCTGGACGGCGCCCGACATGACCGCAAACGCCACGCCTGCCGACGGCACGGCCGCTTCGTCGCCGAACTCCGGGAACCATGCCGGGAGTGCGCGGGCGGCTACGGCGGCTGCGAGGAGCGCCGCCGCGGCGGCCGGTGCAGTGCGGGAAATCGACGCCATCGCCAGCCCCGTCACATCTTTCCGCGCGCTTGCAGCGCCCCGGCGATCATTTGCGCCGCCCGGCGGGTCGCGCCTTCGCCGCCGAGCGTTTCGCGGATCCCGGAAAAGGCCGCGAGCGCGGCAGCGCGGCGCTCGCCGTCGGAACAAAGCGCCACAAGTTCGGCGGCGATGTTCTCCGGCGTGGCGTCGTGCTGGATCAGTTCCCGGCAAACGGTTCTTCCGGCGACGATGTTCGGCAGGCCGATATGGCGCACACCGGTGAGCAGCCGCTTCATTATGCGATACGTCGGCTCGCTTACGCGGTAAACGATGGCGTGCGGGCAACGCAGCAGCGCGGCTTCGAGCGTCGCGGTGCCGCTCTTTACGATGGCGGCCCGCGCCTCCGAGAGCACCTGGCGGGAGCGCCCTGTCACCACGGCCGCGCGCTCCGGCTTCAGCCGCGCGGATGCGATCCCCGCGCGGAGATCGGCCGCGCGCGCTTCGTCCGGCGCGGGGAGGATAAAGGAGCATTCGCCGAGGTCGCGCTGCGCCAGCGCGGCGCCGGCAAGCACGACAGGAAGGAGTCTGCGCACCTCGGCCGGTCGGCTTCCCGCGAAAAGCGCGATTTTCGTTCCTTTGCCCCACGGCAGGTCTGGTTTTTCAGATCGCCTGAACTCTTCGATCTGGTCAACGAGCGGATGGCCGCTGAACCGCACGTCCAGCCCGGTTCCGGCGAAGAGGGGCGGCTCGAACGGGAAAAACGCCATGAGCATGTCGAGACTCGCCGCAACCTTCGGGATTCGTCCGCGACGCCACGCCCAAACTTGCGGGCAAACCCAGTGAATCGCCGGAATGCCCTTCGCCTTCGCTTTGCGCGCAAGCCGGAGGTTCATGCCGGGATAGTCAACCGTCACGAGCGCATCCGGACGCATTTTGTCGAGGTCGCCTTCAAGCCGCGACAGAAGGCGCGAAAAAAAGCGGAACCGCTTCGCCACTTCCCAAAGGCCGATGACGCCGGTTTGCGAGACGTGTGCGCGGAGCGACGCGCCCTCCGCCGCAAGCGAGTCGCCGCCGATGCCGAAGACTTCGATTTGGCGCGGTGCCGCGAGGCGGCGCAGCTCGCGCAAAAGCGCGGCGGCGTACAAGTCGCCTGAAACCTCGCCGGCGCACATCATGAGGCGCAGCGGGCGGTCTTGGTCGCACGATGGAGACGAAGCGCTCATTTGTGCTCACTCCTCCCGGCGGCGCGGTCGTAGAGCGCGGCCACTCTCTGCGCTACGGCTTCGGCCGGGTCAACGAACAGTACGCCCGGCGCGACGGCGCGCATCGCGGGCAAGAGGGCAGGGTAGTGCGTGCAGGCGAGAGCGATCGTGTCGCATCCTCCTTCGAGCAGCGGCGCGAGCGCCTTCGCCACCATGCTGCGGGCGCGCGGGGTGTCAAGCTCGCCGTTCTCCACGAGTTCGACGAGACCGGCGCCTTCGGCCTCGATCACCCGTACGCCGCGGGCGAATTTGCACATGGTGCCGCGAAAGAGACCGCCGGAGAGCGTATGCGCCGTGGCGAGCACGCCCACGCGGCCATTGCGGGAAAGCGCCGCCGCCGGTTTGATCGCAGGCTCCATCCCGACGATGCCGGTATCCGGCAGCGCGGCGCGGATGCCGGCAAGCGCGACCGCAGAAGCGGTGTTGCACGCCACCACGATCGGGTTGCATCCCGCCGCGGCAAGTTCGCGCGATATGGCGAGCGCGCGCCCGAGCACAATCTCGCCGGGCAGCGCCCCGTACGGGCAATGCTCCCAATCGGCGACGTAGCGCACACGGGCGCCCGGACGGAGCTTCAAAAACGCCCGGGCAACCGAAAGACCGCCGACGCCGCTGTCGAACATCCCCACGCAAGGCAGGGGCGCGTTTTCGTCGCGGCAAGCCGGCGCATCGCCATTCATCACTTTTTCAACTTCCGGCGCAAGTTCTCGAAATCGCGCGCGTCCTGGCCCGTAAACACGTATGCGCTTGCGTAGAGAGTGGCGGCGCGCGTCCTGGCCGCTTCCATGTCGCCCTTGGCGGCGAGGGCCATCGCGACATGCAGCAGAACGCGCGGATCGTTGTCCTCCAGCTGCAGCGCGGTCTCGAACGCCGAAAACGCGCCGTTGGCGTCGTCCTTCGCGAGAAGCACGAGACCGAGCGTGTCCCAGGCGCTGTACAAATCGCGCCGGATGGAAAGCAGACGGCGCACCGTCGCCTCCGCTTCGTCGTCCTTGCGGACCGCATGCTGCACCATGGCGAGGTCGTTCATCGCCGGGACGAAACCCGGATCGCCGGAAAGCGAACGCGTGAGATACGCCTCCGCCGAGGCGTACTGCTCGCGACCGAGCGTGATCGAACCCATGATGTAATTTGCAAACGAATGGTCGGGATCGATCATAAGCGTTTCCTTGGCGTGGCGCTCCGCGGAAGCCTTGTCGTCGAGCGAAAAATCCATTTGCATGATGAATCCCAGCACGGCGACGCGATCCGAGCCGCTGCATTTGCGGAGGGCCGCAACGAAGTCGTCGCGGGCCTC
>JAFSUV010000254.1 GCA_017450425.1 Kiritimatiellia bacterium | reverse complement strand
GGCGCGGGCGCGGGCTTTGGCGCGGGCGCGGGCTTTGGCGCGGGCGCGGGCTTTGGCGCGGGGTCCGGCTTGGGTGCCGGTTTTTGAGGCGGCGGCTTTTTTTCCTTGCCGAGGATTTCGGCCACGCGATCGTGGTAGTACTCGACCGGTCTGAGCGCCTGGGCGCAGACAGCGGAGAGCACAATGAGGAGCGCTGCGGCGGCGAGCGGTTGTCTTGCCATCCGCCCTATCCCCTGCGGTATCCGTCGGGGTTCATGCTTTGATAGCGCCAGGCGTCGCGGCACATTGCGTCGCAATCGCGCTTGGCGACCCAGCCGAGCAATTCACGCGCCTTCGTGGCGTCGGCCCAGCACGCCGCGGCGTCGCCGGGGCGACGCTCGCCGTAGCGGTGCGGCAGCGGGCGGCCCGTCGCCTTTTCAAACGAGGCGACGAGCTGCGCCACGCTCGTGCCGCAGCCGGTACCGAGGTTTATCGCCGTGCAGCCCGGCAAGTCCGCCACTTTCGCGAGTGCGGCGACATGGCCTTCCGCAAGATCGCACACGTGGATGTAGTCGCGCACGCAGGTGCCGTCGGGCGTCGGGTAGTCGCGGCCGAAAATCGTCAGCTCCTTCAGCCGCCCCACCGCCACTTGCGTGATGTACGGCATGAGGTTGTTGGGAATGCCGCCCGGATCTTCGCCGATAAGGCCGCTCTCGTGCGCGCCGACGGGGTTGAAGTAGCGCAGGAGCATGAAGTGCCAGCGTGGGTCGGCTTTCGCCATCGCGCGCATCATCTCCTCCAGCCACAGTTTCGTCGCCCCGTACGGCGAAAGGGCGGCGAGGGGGGCGTCCTCGCGGAGCGGAAGATTCGCCGGGTCGGGGTTGCCGTAAACCGTGGCGGACGACGAAAACACGAAGTTGAACACGCCGTGGCGGCGCAGTTCGTCGAGGAGCACGAGCGTGCCGGCGATGTTGTTTTCGTAGTATTCCCACGGCTTTTCGACCGACTCCCCGACGGCCTTGAGGCCGGCGAAATGGATCGTCGCATCGAATTTTTCCGCGTCGAGCAAAGCCCGCACGCACGCCCTGTCGCCGATGTCGCCGACGACAAGGCGCGGCTTTTTGCCGCAGATTCTTTCGACCCTCTCCAGCGCTTCCGGGCTGCTGTTGCAGAGGTTGTCGAGGACCGTTATTTCATGTCCCGCCGCAAACGCGGCTACGCACGTGTGGCTGCCGATATAGCCGGCTCCGCCGGTGACAAGGAGTTTCATCGCTGTTGATCCGTTGTTGATTGAAAAACCGTTTTTTTTCGCTAGTTGAAAACTTCGCACTGCGGCAGCGGCCCGACTATCGGCCGCGCCCATTCGAGAAAAGCGTCGGTGACGTCGTTCGCCCCCGCGGCGATGAATTCGCCGGGCAGGCTCCGCGTCTCCTTCGCGGCAGCCTGCACTGGCGCAGGCTCGAAGGAAACGCCGTATTTCCGACCTTTCGCGCGCACGATCGCGATCGTCGCCGCCCTTGCCGGCGCGCCGGCCGCGGCTTCGGCGAGGGCGTGGCGCATGCCGGCTTCGCCGACGGCGCGCGCCTCGGCCGCATCCACCGGG
>JAFSUV010000253.1 GCA_017450425.1 Kiritimatiellia bacterium | reverse complement strand
GATGTAGAAGCCGCTGTCCATCTGGTAGCCGTCCATCTTGCCGCCGCGGCCGATCTCGATGTTGCGCAGCGCCTGCGCGCAGAAGTCGATCGCCCAGCGGAAGTTGATGCGCGCGGGATCGATGTCGAGCCGCTTCAGGTTGCGGCGGGCGAGCGTCTCGTCATCGTAGTTGCGCTCGTGCTGCATGCGCGCCGTGAGCGCGGTCATGCAGAGGTTGTTGGCGTTGGTGATCGCGTCGATGTCGCCCGTAAGGCCGAGCGAGAGCGGCGAGAGGGGCAGGCACTGCGCGAGGCCGCCGCCGGCGGCGCTGCCCTTGATGTTGAAAGTCGGGCCGCCGGAAGGCTGGCGAATCGTGGCGACGGGGTGGCGGCCGAGTGCGCCGAGACCTTCCACGAGCCCCATGGTGGTGGTGGTCTTGCCTTCGCCGAGCGGCGTGGGAGTCATGGCCGTGACGTCGATGTACTTCGCGCACGGGGCGTCGGCCGGGGTGCGCGAGATTACGCTCGCGGCATCCACCTTGCCGTAGCAGCGCCCGTACGGCGAGAGTTCTTCGGGCCTTATTCCGAGCGAGGCCGCGATGTCGGTGACGGGCTTCAACTCCGATTCGGCCGCTTCGGCGACTTGCCAGTCGGAGAGTTTCGTTGGATCCAGTTTCATGGTGGGAGAATGATTTTCGGTGTTTTGACGCATTTTACTGTTTGGCCGCCGCCGGGGCCGCCGGTGCGGCCTGTTTGGGCGCAGGTTCCGCGACCTGCGGGTTTTCGGCCCACACGAAATTGTCTATGTACAGCGCGGGACGGGCCTTGGCGTTCTGGCTGGCGAGGCCGAGCCTGATTTTGACGAAAGCCGCCGTGGGCGGGGCCTTTATGAAGCCCGGCTTCTTCGCCTTGCCGGAAACGAGGTCTTCCGGAGCGGGGATTTTCGGGAAAGCGTACGTTTTCCACGTTTCCGATCCGCTTGCGAGGGCGGCCTGCGAATTGAGCATGATGGCGTTTGCGGCGTGCAGGAAATTCTTGTCGAGTTTTTCGCCGGAAAGGTTCTTTTTGTCCTTGCCGAGCCACTGGAGATAGATGCCGGCGGTCATGATGCCCCGATCCGGCCCTGCGGCAGTGTCCTGATCGAAGAACCCGGTTCCGCACCAGTCGAACTTGAGCGCGTACTCGGCACCGCCTTTCACGGGGATGATCTGCGAGACTCCGCCGGCGACCGGACGCACCGTCAGAAACTCGCTCCAGCTTCCGTTGATCTGCTTTCCGGTGTACTTCGCGGGCTTTTTTATCGCGATTTTGAGGGCCTTGCGGCCGGTGGCGGGCTGGACAGACCCCGCGGCGGCGTTTGGCGCGGCGGAGATCATCTTTATTTCCGCGCCTTCGGAGGCTTGCTCGAACCAACCCTTCGACGGGTCTTTCTCAAGCCCGCGCTCAAACCCCGGATTCTGGGCGACGTTGTTTGTGTACGGAAGGTCCGCCAGATTGACCTGCGGCGTGTTTTGCGCCTGCGCCCTCGCCGGCTGGTTCCAGCTTTGGGCCGAGGCGGTGGCGACCATGCATGCGCAAGCGGCTGAAATCGCCGCGACAGAGCGAGATGAGTTCATTTTTCGATCCGGGGTTGTGCGGTTTTGCACTTTTGGGTGCGTCGATAGGGCGGATTATACAACGAAAGCGGGTTCTTTGCTATATTTCCGGGCGTCCGGGCAACCAACCAAATCCGGCACCGAATGGACATGAAAGACTCGACATCAGGCGTTTTCACCGATCTGCGGCCGCTTTCCCTCGACGGCTTCTGGGATTTTGCGTTTTTCGACGGCGTTTCGCTCGAAGAGGCGGGCGGAGCCGGTTTCGTCCCGCAGGGCAGGATGGCGGTGCCGGGATGCTTCGACACGATGCCGGACTGGTACCTGAAGCGCGGCACGGCGCTCTACCGGCGCGAATTCACGCTCGGCGAAGACGTCGCGAATGCGTGGCTTGTCGTGGACGGCATGGGCCTCAGGGGCGCGTTCGCCATCGACGGGCGCCCTCTCGGCGTCCACCCGTATCCGTACGCGCGGCTGGAGCTGGAGACCGGGCCGCTTTCGGCCGGGCGGCACACGGTTTTCGCGGCGCTCGACAACAGGTTCGACTGGGCGACGATGAAGCTCGCGCGGCCCTACTACGACTTCTACTGCCACGGCGGCTTCTACCACGGCGTTTCGCTCGCGTTCGACAATCGCAAGGTGTTCGTCCGCACGCGGGACATCGCGACCGGCGCCGTCGAGATCGAGGCCGCCGGTTTCGAGTCCGGCGACTTCGACGCGACGCTCCTCTTCGACGGCAAAAACGAAGTCGCCGCGTCCTTTCGCGGCGGACGCGCGACGGTGAAGGTGCCGGATTTCCGCCTTTGGTCGCAGGACTCGCCGAACCTGCACACGCTCGCGCTTGCCCCGCTTGGCGGCGCGCACCCGGTTTCGACGAGGTTCGGCATCCGCTCGGTGGAAGCGCGCGACGGCCGGATACTCCTCAACGGCGAGCCTGTTTTCCTGACGGGAGTGAACCGGCACGAGTCGCATCCCTCTTTCGGGGCGGCCACGCCGGAAACGCTCATGGTCTGCGACGTGCAGCTTCTCAAATCGCTCGGCTGCAATTTCGTGCGCGGCTGCCACTACCAGCAGTCGCAACGGTTTCTCGATCTGTGCGACGAATCCGGCATTCTGGTCTGGGAGGAGAGCCTCGGGTGGGGCAACGGCGGCAAGTTCATGCCGGAGAACGAGCTCGAGGATGAAACGTTCTGCGCGCAGCAGGTGGAGCAAACCCGCTCCATGGTGCGGGCGAGCATGAACCACCCGTGCGTGATCGTGTCGGCGTTCATGAACGAGTTCGCTTCTGCCAGCCCGGAGGGCAAGGCGCTCGCCGACCGGCTCGTCGAAACAATCCGCGCCGAGGACAGCGGCCACCTCGTGGCATACGCCTGCTGCCACAACGACGACGACATCGCCAACGAAAACACCGACATCGTGGCCTTCAACACGTATCCGGGCTGGATCGGAACCGATGCCGGATCGCGTGATCACCTGCGCCGCATCGTCCGCGAGGACGTGGAAAAAGTCGTGCGCCGGTTCCGCTCGCTTTATCCCGGCAAGCCGATAATGGTTTCGGAGATGGGGACGTGCGGCGTTTACGGCCACCGCGACTGCGCGGGCGCGCAGTGGACGGAGGATTTCCAGGCGGAATACGTCGAAGACGCGATCGAGGCCGCGTTTGCGAACCCCGACGTCTGCGGCTTCACGATCTGGCAATTCGCCGACGCCCGCAGCTTCCATCGCGGCGGCTCGACGATACGCACCAAGCCGTTCGCGGAAAACCTGGCCGGCGTGTTCGACGGCTACCGGCGGCCCAAGCTTGTCGCCGAGACCGTCCGCCGCCTCTTCGCTTCAAAGACGACGCCGCACCAGGCGCCGACCGGCCGCTAGTGTCTCGTCCGAAAAATGCGTGGCAATATCCGCAGGACAGGTTCCGTCTGGCGAGGCGTTGCCAGGAGGCGTAGTTTTCCTACGGCGATTGGCAACAACGAAGCATGGCGGGAGTTGGGCAAGGATGGTGTCATGGAGTTTGAGGATGAGACACTAGAAGGCGATGAACCGGCGCACCGGGTCGGGGAGGGCGGCCCGGACGCGCGCCTGTTCGTTGGTCGGGATCGCGCACCGGTACGCAAACAGGTGCGTCAGCGCCTTCATGTCGCCGATGTTGGCGGGGAGGGCCGCGAGGCGCGGATTGCCGTCGATGTCGAGCCGCCGCAAGTTCGGCAGGAGGCAGAGCGCGGGCGGGAGTTCGGCGATGTCGTTCTCTCCGAGATCCAGCTCTTCCAGCGTCTTCATTTCGAGAATCGCGGCGGGGACTTTCCGCAGCCCGTTCCCGCGCAGGTAGAGTTTCCTTATCGACGCCCATCCGGACCCCGCCGCGGCCGGAAGGTCGCCGATGCGGTTCCCGTTGAGGCGCATCCACTTCAAGGCCGGGAGCGCGCCGGCGGATTCCGGCAGGCCCGTGAGCGAGTTGCGGTCGAGATTGAGGTACTCGAGCGCGGCGATGGCGCACACCGCTTCAGGCAGCTCCGCGAGGCCGTTGTCGGAGAGGTACAGCCGCCGCAGCGCCGGCATGCGGCCAAGCGACTCGGGAAGGGTTTTGACGCCCGTGCCGGCAAGGTCGAGCGTTTCCAGCTTGCCGGCCGCGCAGATCGATTCGGGGATTTGCGGGAGACCGCGGCGGCCCCGCACCGAAAGAAAGTCGAGCGCGGGGAGGCGCTCCAGACCTTCCGGGAACTCGAAGGCGCCGTCCGCGCCGCCCTCCACGCCGTCCAGATGCAAGTCGAGGGTTGTCACGGCGCCGGCGTTTTGGAGCGCTTCGGCCATGCTGTGCGCAACCACCCTCGGATGCGGCACTTCGCGCTCGAAACAGCCGGTGCAGACGGTGAGCAGCGCCACCGCGCACGGGAGGAGCACGGACGGAGAGAAAAGTTTTTTTCGGCTCATTGAGAAATCCTTTGCGTTTTTTCGTCAAATCGGGTAGGATACCGCCCTGAACCGCCCGTACGGGTCGGCGAAACGCCCCGAAGTATGCCACAACGGGGCAATCAAAACAATCCTTCGTTTCACAACAGTTTCACGAGGAAACCAAAATGTCCCGCGTTTCACGCCTAAACTATTTCGCCGCCGTTGCGGCCTTTTCCTGCGCCGCGGTCTGCGCCAGCGCCACACCGGCTCTTCCCGAAGACGTTCCCAACCACTACTACGGTCTTGTCGCGCAGGATTTGCACGACTTCCACGGCGGCATCCACGGGGCTTTCGCCTCGCGCAACGTGAAGAGCGATGCGATCAAGGCGGAAATCGACACGAGCCGGATCAACGCCTATCTCGGATACGACCTGACGCGCATGTTCACGGTCTATGCGCTTGGCGGCGTCCTCTCGGTGGACTGCGACAAAATCGGGGCGGACGACTGGTCTTCCGCCTGGGGCGCCGGCCTCTGGGCGCGTCTTGTGGACGACGACTCGCTGGACTTCCTGCCCACGATTTCCCGCTTCCGCCTCAACTGCGGCGTGGAGTATCTCTACAGCGACGCGGCCGATCTCAAGTGGAACGAGGTGAACGGCTTCCTCACGTTCGAGATCATGAATGAAAACTTGCTCAACAACGAGTTTTTCCCGGGTGCCGTCAGTCTCTTCTTCGGCCCCGTCTTCACGTACGTCGATCTCGACGAGTACGAGCAGGTTTCCAACAACAACTGGGGCTTCACGCTGGGCGGCGCGTTCATGTTCGGCAAGGCGTCCTTCGCCAATGTCGGCATCGACATTTTCAACGACGACAACTGCGGCTACTTCACCGCCGGCGTCCGCTTCTAAGGGCCCGGTCTCCTGCAAGCGGCGGGGGAACTTCGGTTTCCCCGCTCTTTTTTTAGGACTTAGCATTCCATGGACAAGCATTACGATCCGAAGGCCGTCGAGGCCAAGTGGTACCCGGTTTGGGAAAACTCCGGCGCGTTCAAGCCGTCGGGCAAGGGCAAGCCCTACACGGTCGTCATCCCCCCGCCCAACGTGACGGGCATCCTGCACATGGGGCACGCCCTCAACGACACGATCCAGGACGTCCTCGTGCGCTGGCACCGCATGCGCGGCGACGACACGCTCTGGGTTCCCGGCACCGACCACGCGGGCATCGCCACGCAGAACGTGGTGGAGAAGGCGCTGCGCAAGGAGGGCAAGCGCCGCCAGGATCTGGGGCGCGAAGCGTTCGTCGAGCGCGTCTGGCAGTGGAAGCGGCAGT
>JAFSUV010000252.1 GCA_017450425.1 Kiritimatiellia bacterium | reverse complement strand
GGCGGCGCAAGGAGACGAAGCCGCGCCCGCGCTTCAACGAGGCGTCGCTCGTGCGCGAGCTGGAGCGCAACGGCATCGGGCGGCCTTCCACTTTCGCCGCGACGATCGCGACGCTGAAAAACCGCAAATACGTGGAAAGCCGCTCGCGCGTGCTTTCGCCGACGCCGCTCGGCGTCGCGGTGGCGGACTACCTCGTGTCGCGCTTCCCGGAGCTGCTCGACGTGGCGTTCACGGCGAAGATGGAGTCGATGCTCGACGAAGTGGAAGACCCTGAAAAGGCGCTCGACTGGCAGGACATGCTCGCCGACTTCAACGCGCGGCTGCAGGGGTGGCTCAAGGCGGCGCGCGGGCCGGCGGCCGACCCGGAATGCCTCCGGGCGGTGCTGGCCGAGTTTCTCAAGGTCTCGAAGTGGGCCGAGCCTCGCCGCGTCGGCAAGCGGACGTACGACGACAAGGCGTTCGTGCAGGACATAGCCAACGATTTCTGCGGCATCGCCCGCACGAAGGCCTCGGCCCGCCGCGCGGGCGAGCCGTATGCGTTCAACCCGGAAGCGGGCGGCGGCGGGGCCGAGATCACAGGGCGGCAGCTCGACGCCCTGCTCGGCATCCTCGCCGGGTACCGCGACCAAATCCCGGGGCTGGAGGCGTTCTTCTACTCCATAGGGCGCAAGGACGCCTTCAAGAAGGCCGCCGGCGCCTGCGGCGCTCCGGCGGCCGATCCGAGGATCGCCGGGATTTTCGCCTTCATCGAAAAGGCGGGCGTCCCGGCGCGGGCAACGGCGTTCTTCGCGTCGCTCAAGGCCCAGTTCGAGGCCGGGCGCAGCCTTTCGCCGCGCCAGGTGGAAGTGCTCGAAAACATGTTCCGCGAGGCCGGCGCGTCGCAGCCCGGATGGTCGCCCGAAACGTGCGAAAGGATGGGCGTCGCGTGGAAGGACGCCGAGGAGGAAAACCCGGAACTCGCGGCAGACCTCGTGGCCGCGCTCGGTCGCGTCGGCAAATGGGCCGAACCCGTGAAGAGAGGCGCGCGGACTTTCGACGACCGCGCGTTCTACGTGTCGCTCGCATCGCAGTTCGGCACGCGCGGCCACCTCTCGGCCAAGCAGACCGCCGCGCTTTCAAAGATGTTTTTGCGCTATTTCGACCAGGTGCCGGACGCCGCCGCGATCGCCGCAAAGCACGGCATCGCGCGCCGGGCGAAAAAGGGCGCCGGCAGCGCCGGCGAATCCGGCGAAGCGAAGTAGCGGCTGGAAAAGCAACTGGAAAAAGGCAAGAAAAAATGAGAACTATCGGCGTTATCCCTTCGCGCTACGGCTCGACCCGCTTTCCGGGCAAAAGCCTGGCGCCGATTTGCGGCAAGCCGCTCGTGCAATGGGTGGTCGAGGCCTGCCTGAAGGCGAAGACTCTCGACGAAGTCGTGGTGGCGACGGACGACGAGCGCATCGCCGCCGCGGCCGCGGCGGCGGGCGCCAGGGCGGCAATGACGCCGAGCGCGCTTCCGAGCGGCACCGACAG
>JAFSUV010000016.1 GCA_017450425.1 Kiritimatiellia bacterium | reverse complement strand
GCCGATGCGCGCGCGAGGCATCTACTTGCGCAGCCTCTTGAGAAGCGCGATCTCCCCGGCCCAGCCGGAGAGTTCGTCGTGCGGAGTTTCGAGGTAGAACGGCAGATGCCGCAGCAGCGGATGGCCCGTCACGCGCGCAAGCGCCTCCAGGCCGATGCAGCCCTGCCCTATTTTCTCGTGGCGGTCCTTGTGCGCGCCGAGCGGATTCTTGCTGTCGTTGAGGTGGATGGCGCGGAGGCGGTCGAGGCCGACCTCGCGGTCGAACTCGGCGAGAACGCCGTCGAGGTCGCGCACGATGTCGTACCCCGCGTCCCACACGTGGCACGTGTCGAGACACACGCCGAGCCGGTCGCCGAGCGCGGTGCGGTCGATGATAGCCTTTAGTTCGCCGAACGAGCCGCCGACCTCGCTGCCCTTGCCGGCCATCGTTTCAAGTAGGACTGTCGTGGACTGCTCAGGCGACAGCACGGCGTCCAGGGTTTCGGCGATGAGTTCCACGCCGCGCTCGACGCCCTGCCCGACATGGGAGCCGGGATGGAAGTTGTACAGATTGCCCGGCACGAACTCCATGCGCTTCAGGTCGTCCGCGAACACCTCGCGCGCGAACCGCCTCGTCTCGGGATTTGCCGAACAGGCGTTGAGCGTGTAGGGCGCGTGGGCGAGAATCTTGCCGAAAGAGTGCGCAGCGGCGGTTTCAAGGAAGTCCGCGACATCGGTCGGGTCGATCGGTCGGGCCTGTCCGCCGCGCGGATTGCGGGTAAAAAACTGGAAGACGTTGGCTCCCACGGCGATGGCGTCACGCGCAAGGCCGCGAAAACCTTCCGCCGCCGAGAGGTGGCATCCGATGAAAAACTGCGATTCCATGGCCGGCATTATACGCCTTTTCCGCAAACGACTTTCACGCACCCGGGCGCGCTAGGGCCTTCCCCCGTTTTATCACACAGAGGCACAGAGGAGGCAGTGACGCGGAGGCGCAGAGTTTATTGCCCCGCGATAACCGATCAAGGCGGCTCCGCCGCCGCCGAAATCCCGAAGCGACATCCCGGCATCCCGCAATTCCGGCACCCTTTCCCCCCCCCCGGCTCTCGGGCGAGTGCGGACGCGCCGCGGGCGCGTCCCTACCGGCCTTTTTCGGTAGGGGCGTTTCCACGAAACGTCCGAGAGTCGGGGAGAATCGGGAGGCTTGCCTGTGCACGAGTCATCGAATTTTTGGGAATAAGCCTGTCTCGCGCGGTTTGCTTGTCAAGCGGCGCGGAAAGTGGTTTAATCCTCCGCCACGCGCCCAAACGTGCGTCTCGAAACACCGGAAAATTGGGTTCAAAAGAAATGCGCTGGTCGAAAACGTTGCTGTGCACACTCCGCGAAGATCCTAAGGACGCGGAAATCGTTTCCCACAAACTCATGATGCGGGCGGGGCTTCTCGTGAAGCTCGAAGGCGGTCTCTACTCCTATTCTCCGCTCGGCGTGAGGGTTCTGCACAAGGTCGAAAAAATCGTGCGCGAGGAAATGGATCGCGCCGGGGCGAGCGAAGTGCTCTTCACGGCGCTGCAACCGATTTCGCTCTGGGAAGAATCGGGCCGCGCGGGGCTGATGGGCAAATCGATGTTCCGCCTCAAGGACCGCAACGAAAACACCATGGTGCTGGGGCCGACGCACGAAGAGGTGGCGACGGACTACCTGCGGACGCTCGCGTCGTCCTACCGGCAGCTTCCCGCGACGATCTACCAGATCCAGACGAAGTTCCGCGACGAAATCCGCCCCCGCTTCGGCCTCATGCGGTGCAAGGAATTCGTGATGAAGGATGCCTATTCCTTCGACATCGACTCCGACGGCGCCGACGAGTCGTACCGCAAGATGTACGACGCCTATCTGCGCATTTTCGCGCGCTGCGGGCTCGACGCCCATCCGGTCGAGGCCGACACCGGCGCGATCGGCGGCAACCATTCGCACGAGTTCATGGTGCTGGCGCCTTCGGGCGAAGACGGCATCCTGCACTGCCCCTCGTGCCACTACGCCGCAAATCAGGAGCGCGCCGAGCGCAAGGCGCCGCCGTGCGACTGGTCTTCGCCGTCGGCGGCGCCCCGTGCCAAGGTGGCCACGCCGGGCGCGCACACTGTTGATGAAGCGGCGGCCGCGCTCGGCATCGCATCCGACCAAGTGGTGAAATCCCTCGTTTACGTGGCGGACGGCAAGCCGGTGATGGTTTTGATGCGCGGCAACGCGGACTTGTGCGAGCCGAAGCTCCGGCGCGTCCTCGGCGCGGCCGAGCTCGAGATGGCCGATCCGGAGACCACGGCGAAAGTGGCCGGACCGTTCGGTTCGATCGGCCCGATCGGCGCATCGATACCGGTCTTTGCGGACAACGCCCTGCGCGAAGCCCGCGACATGGCGGTCGGCGCCGGCGAAGACGGGTACCACGTGGCGCACTGCAACCTCATGGACGACCCGGACGTAAAGATCGAAGCCTGGCACGACCTCGCAAGCGTCGTCGCCGGCGACCTCTGCCCGCGCTGCGGAGCGCCTCTCGCGCTGGAGCGCGGAATCGAAGTCGGCCACGTTTTCAAACTCGGCACGAAGTACACGAAGGCGATGGGCTTCACCGTCCTCGCCTCCAATTCGCAGCCCGTGACGCCGATCATGGGGTGCTACGGCATCGGGGTGTCGCGCACGGTCCAGGCGATCGCGGAGCAGAACAACGACGCGGACGGCATCGTGTGGCCCGCCTCCGTTTCGCCGTACCAGGTGGCGCTGCTCTCACTCGACTCCAAAAGCGAATCCTGCGCCGGGGCGGTCGCGCAGCTGGAGGAAGCGCTCGAAAACGCCGGCATCGACGTGCTCGTCGATGACAGGGACGAGCGGCCCGGCATCAAGTTCAAGGACGCCGATCTCATCGGCTGCACGGTTCGCGTCACGGTCGGCGCCAAGTCGCTTGCGAAGGGCGGCGCGGAAGTGCGCCTGCGCAAGACGGGCGAAACGGAACTCGTACCGGTTTCGCAGGTCTGCGAAAAGGTGAAGGCCCTGCTCGCCGCGAACTAGGGCCTTTTGGTGCGCCGCGTAGGCGGCGCGGACACCGGATCCTCCGGCCAGAAATGGCGGGGGTAGCGGCCGCGGAGTTCCTTGCGCACGAGCGGATAGCCCTCGCGCCAGAACGAAGCGATGTCGGCGGTGGTCTGCACCGGGCGCATGGCGGGCGACAGAAGCCGCAGCACGACGCCGATGCGCCCGGCGGCGATGCGCGGCGTCTGGGTCATGCCGAAACACTCCTGAAGGCGCACTTGCGCCGCCGGCGTTTCGCCCGAATAGTCGAGCGCGATGCGCGAACCGGTCGGCACCGTTATCGCCGCCGGGAACAACGCGTCGAGTTTCGGCGCGAGGGCGCCAAGGCTGTCGCGCAGCGCGCTCTCGACATCGACCTTCTCCGCCTGCGCGAGGGACGAAAGGCCGAAAAGCGCGGGGCCGAGCCACGACTCCAGCGAGCGTCCGAGCGCCTCGTCGGAAACATCCGGAAAGCCCGCTTCCGGCGCGGCCTTGCGGGCAAAGGCGATGCGGTCGCGCAATCGCGACGCGCCCCGGATCCATCCCAGCCGCGAAACCCCGCACGAGCGGATTCCGTCGCAAAGCGCGGCGAGCATGGCCTCCGGATCGGGCGAAGAAAGCGGCTTCTCGCGCACCACCACGGCCCCGAAGAACGTCTTTTCCGCCGCTTCCACCTTTTCCAGCCGGGAATTCCAGCCGAATACGCGCCGCTGCTCGAACCGGTCTGAAAAAAGCCTTTCCACGGTCTGCGCCGAAATGGGGGCGGCGAGACGCACCGAGCCGTCGGCGTCGGCATCGTCCATGTCGGCCACGACGATCCAATCGTGGTGCGCCAAGGCATCGCCCGGCTGTATCTTCGCGCCGCGCCCGCCGATCAGGAGATACCGGCCTTCGCTGCGGGCGAGAGCCCTGCGGCGGGCGATGCGATCCGGATAGGCGAGAGCGAGCAGGGCGCCGGTCTCGACGCTTCCGCCGCTTGGCTGCGGCGCCGGGCCGGTGCGCCTCAGGCACGCAGACGCGATGGCGCGGGAAAGCTCGCGGATGCGGGCGCGCACCGGCTGCGGAATTGCGCCGCCGCCGTCCACGACATCGCGCACGAGATGCTCCGCGTTCGACGACGGGCGGCTCGACGAGGGCAAATTCTCCGAAAGCGCGGCGGCGAGCACGCACGCTTCGTCGAACGCCTCCCTCCCGGCGTCCGCAGCCTTCACCACCATCGCGGAGAGGCGCGGATGGATGCCGAGCGCGGCCATGATCCTGCCGAGCGGCGTGACGCGCCCCGCGCCGTCGGTCGCACCGAGCGCGTTCAG
>JAFSUV010000251.1 GCA_017450425.1 Kiritimatiellia bacterium | reverse complement strand
CTGTTGCGGCGCCAGGCGGGGCAGTTCGGCTGCCCGGCCACGGCGCTCGCGCGGCGCGGCGCGGCCGCAGTCGAAGAGCTCGTCTCCGGGACCGATGCCGACATCGTGGTGTGCGCCATTGCCGGGATGGCGGCGCTTCGCCCGGCGCTTGCCGCGATAGAATCCGGCAAGGCGCTGGCGCTGGCGTCGAAGGAAATCATCGTCGCGGCCGGGTCTCTCGTGTGCGGCAAGGCCCGCGAGTGCGGCACAAAGATATTGCCGGTCGATAGCGAACACAGCGCGCTTTTCCGTCTTCTCGGCGGCAAAGGCGCCGGCGCGGACGTGGAAAGGCTGTGGCTTACCGCTTCCGGCGGGCCGTTCCTCCGCCGTTCGGGCGCCGACCCTGCGTCGTTCACGCCGGAGATGGCGCTGATGCATCCACGGTGGCGGATGGGGCGCAAGGTTTCCGTGGATTCCTCGACCCTCATGAACAAAGGCTTCGAGATAATCGAGGGCAGCAGGTTTTTCGGAGTCCCGGCGCCGAGGATCGGCGTGCTTGTGCACCCGGAAAGCGTGGTTCACGCGCTTGTCGAAATGCGCGACGGAGCGCAAACCGCGCTTTTGGCCGCGCCGGACATGGCGCTGTCGGTGCTCCAGGCGCTGACCTGGCCGGAGCCGCCGCCGCAGATGCCGCAGTGCCCGCGTCTCGACCTTGCGAAAGCCGGAGCGCTTCATTTTGAAAAGCCGGATACGCGCCGCTTCCCGTGCCTTGAACTTGCGCGGGAAGCCGAAAGGCGCGGCGACAGGGCGCTTTGCGCGGTCGTTGCCGCCGATGAAGTCGCGGTGGACCGTTTTCTCGCCGGGGACATTTCGTGGCCGGACATCCCGCGTCTCGTCGAAGCGGTGATGGAAAAATCCGGCGGCGGCGCCGCCAAGACCGGAGAGGAGACGCTGGCCGTCTATTCGGAAGGCCTCGCGGCGGCGCGGGCGTGGAAACGCGCTGCGGCGCATCCGGCGCTTCCGGAGCCGTCGCCGCGCTGATCAGGCGCGGGGGTGCGCGGAGCGGACGACCGAGGAGAGGCGCATCGTGTCGGTGTGCGTGTAGATTTGCGTCGTGGAGATGTCCGCATGGCCGAGCAGCTCCTGTATGACGCGCACCGGCGCCCCTCGCCCCAGCATGTGGGTCGCAAACGAATGGCGCAGCCAGTGCGGCGAAGCGGCTTGCGCAATGCCCGCTTCCGACGCGCGCCGCTTGAGCAGGGACCAGATGCCGTGCCTGTCCATCGGCTTGCCGCCTCCGGAGACGAAAAGCGCACTTTCGCCGCTCGACGCCCCGAGCGCCCGCCGCGCCGCCGCGAGGTAGCGCCTCACTGCGGCTTCGGCCTTCGCTCCGAGCGGCACATGGCGGACTTTCGACCCCTTGCCGGCGACGCGCACGAGCCCTGCGTCGAACTTCACCGCGTCGAGAGTCAGCGTCGCCGCCTCGCTCGCGCGCAGACCGCACCCGTACACAAGCTCCAGAAGCGCCCTGTCGCGAATCCCCTCCGGCGTGTCGGGGCTGGGCGCCTCGATCAGCGCCTCGACCTGCCTTTCCGTGAGGAAATGCGGCAGGTTGCGCGGCTTGCGCGGCGGCGAAAGGGTCGATGCCGGATTTTCCCGTATGAACCCCTCTGTCCGCAAGAAGGAGAAAAAGCCGCGCAGGGCGGCGATGCGGCGCGCCCGGGTCGTTGCGGCCAAGCCCTTTTCCGCGCCTTCGCGCTCGATGAATTTTTGCAGCGCATCCGCACCGACGTCGCTCCAAGTCCACCCCGGCGGCAATGTGCCGTCGAGGTGCTGTACGAGGCTCTCGATGTCGCGCCTGTACGCCTCCACGGTGTTGCGCGCGAGCCCGCGCTCCCAGACGAGATGGTCGAGGAACGCCGAAAAGGCGTCGTCGCGCCTACTCTCCACGGCCGTGCGATTGCGCGCCCTTGCGCGGCTTGGCGGGAAAGGTTGGCGTGCCGAATCCGGCGTTGGCTATGGCCTCTTCGATGTTTTTCGTGCCGATTTTCATTGAGTCGTACCGCACGGTCAAGGCGCCGGACGCCTTGTCGAACGCCACCACTTCGAAGCACGTCCGCTTGTCCTGCCGCCTGTTCGTAAGCCGCGAATCCGGCAGTTCCTTCAAGGCTGCAGTGACTGCCGCGAGGTCGGCGTCCGTTTCGATGCCGGTTGTCGCGATCGTGGCGTTTCTCACGTCCCGGACCCGGCATCCAGAAGCGGCCGCCGCGGTGAATGCGCAGATTGCTGCAAGTCTTGAAAAACTGACTTTCATGGCGTCTCAGAGAATTTTGAATTTCGGCAAATCCTGTATGTCAACCGCTCCGACAAGCACGCCGGTTTCGGGATCGACGACCGGGAGGTCGTCGATTTCGCGCCCTTCGAGGACGCGCAGGACGTCGGCGGCGAAGTCGTCGGGCGCGATCGTCACGGGTTTCGCCGTCATGAAATCCGCGACCTTGCGCGAGAGGGCGAGCGCACCGGCGCCGGCAAGCGCCCGGCGGAAGTCGCCGTCGGTGAAAATGCCGAGAAGCTTGCCGCTCCCGGAGACCGCGAAAGCCGCGCCGCTGCGGGTGTGGGTCATCTTCACCACCACGTCCGCGAGCGTCGTTTCCGGCGCAACCGCCGCCAGCCTTTCGCCGGTGCGCATGATGTCGCGGGCGCGCAGCAGGAGCGTCTGGCCTATCGCGCCGCCGGGATGAAACTTGGCGAAGTCGGCGCGGCCGAAGTCCGACGAGCGCAGGAGCGCCATCGCAATGGCGTCGCCGAGCGCAAGCGTCGCGGTCGTGGAAGTCGTGGGCGCGATGCCGAACGGGCAGGCTTCGCGCGGCACTGCGCACGAGAGCGACACTTCCGCAAAGTGCGCAAGCGAACTGCCCGCCGCGGCGGTAATTGCCACGACCGGGATGCCGAGCCGGCGAACCGCGGGCATGAGGTTGCGTATTTCGTCGGTTTCGCCGGAATAGCTGAGCGCCACCAGGATGTCTTCGCAGGCGAGGATCCCAAGATCGCCGTGCAGGGCCTGCATGGGATCGAGAAACACCGAGCGGGACCCCGTGGAAGCGAGCGTCGCGGAAATCTTTTCCGCGATGTAGCGGTTTTTGCCGACTCCGGTGAGCACGATTTTCCCGCCGCGGGCGAGCGCTCCGCGCAGGAGCGCCACGGCCCGCGCGAAATCGTCGCCGACCGCGTCGCGCACGGCGCGGATGCCTTCAAGCTCCGCTTCGAAAACGTCCAGCGCAGCCGAAACGTCCTTTTCGCCTTGTGCCGACATCGCCCCGCTCCGCACTACAGCTCCATTGAAGCCGCTATGCGGCTTTCGAGCTCCGCGATCGGGATGCGAACCTGCTCCATCGAATCGCGGAAACGCAGCGTCACCGTGTCCTTCTGCTCCGGATTCTCCTCGCCGAGCGTGCCGAAATCGACCGTGACGCAGAACGGCGTGCCGATTTCGTCCTGGCGGCGGTAGCGGCGCCCGATTGCGCCGGTTTCGTCCCAGAAGCACTTCCAGCGCCTTTCGAGCGACTTGTAAACTTCGCGCGCCTTGGCTTTGAGCTCAGGCTTGTTTTTGACGAGCGGCAGGACCGCGACCTTCACCGGGGCGATCGACGGCGCGAAGCGCAGCACGGTGCGAATGTCCTCCTTGCCCTTCGCATCGACGAGTTTTTCTTCGTCGTAGGCGTTGCAGATGAGGGCGAGCGCAAGGCGGTCGGTGCCGGCAGAAGGCTCGATCACGTGCGGCACGTAGCGGCCGGCGAACAGGCTTTCGACGAACGCTTCGGCGGCGGCTGCGTCCCTGCCGCGCTGCGTCCAGTCCGCCACGACCTTGGCCTTGAAGGCTGCCTTCTCAGCGTCGCTCTTCTCCGCCACCGCGAGGCGCAGACGGTCGTCCATCACCTCCATCGACTTGCCGCTGTGCTTTTGGTGCTGCGTGAGGTCGAAATCGCTGCGCGCGGCGATGCCT
>JAFSUV010000250.1 GCA_017450425.1 Kiritimatiellia bacterium | reverse complement strand
CGCAGGGAGGCCGGTACAAGGACTAGATACCGGCTCGGACGCAGCAGAAGCGCAGCGAGGCTGGCAAGCAGGCAAAAAAAGGCCGTCGCGACTAGGGGAGATGACGCTCCAGCCAGTCGGCGGCGAGAGAGAGCCATTTAGCCTGGACGGAACTGCGGGGCGGGACGCCCCAGCCGTGTCCGCCGGACTCGAAGACGTGCATTTCGAAGCGGGCGCCGGCGGCGCGAAGCGCGGACGCAAAGGCAAACGAACTGGAAGCGTAGGGGTCGTCGCATGAGACGGCGACAAAGGCCGGCGGAAAGTCCCTGCCGATCCGGAGCGTGGGGTCAAGACCGCCGCCGGGGGCGCCATCGACGTAGGCCGGATATATCGGCAGCGCAAAGTCCGGGCGCGCGGAAAGCGCGTCAATGGCGTCCGCGCCGCCCGGCGTTGCGACTTCCGGCTCGGTCGAGCAGCAGACGCGGATAGCGAGATGTCCTCCGGCGGAAAAACCGAGGATGCCGACGCGCCCCGGATCGACGCGCCACTCGCCGGCGCGGGCGCGGACAAGACGCATGGCGCGGCGGGCATCCGCAAGCGCGGCGTCCCGGCGCGCGGGAACGCGGTATTCAAGCACGGCTGCGGAAATGCCGATGGAAAGGAGCCAGTGCGCCACGTCGAGGCCCTCGTGATTCCAGGCGAGTGCGCTATATCCGCCGCCGGGGCAGATGACGACGCACGGGCGCGGCCCCGCGCCAGTCGCCGGAAAAAACGAAAGCGTCGGGCGAGAGACGTCTATGCGCGTGACAATCGGCCCCTCCACCCGGGACCAGCCGGCCTTCACGGCGGCGTCGCCCTCGCGCCAGAGAGGCGGAAGGCCGGGATAGAGCGGAACAAAAGGAAGCGGATCGAAGATGTTCATGGCGCGGATTATGGCACATCGCCACTCGTTGCGCAATCAAGCAACGGCTTGCCTCGCGGCCAAGACCATACAGCGTGCGCCGCGCTTACGGCACGGGAGAGGACTGTGGTATGATTCCGGGCATGCGGAATGCGACGCAATGCCAACAACACCAGAAAAATCCAAGATGACCGCAAAAGGCGCACCGGCCGGTGGCAACGCGCACGGTGAAGCGCACACCCCCGTCGTACTCGTCGCGCTGTGGATGGGGTGCGACTTCGGGCGCGACGCCCTGACCGGCATCACGGACGAAATCGCGGCTCAGGCGCTGCCATGGCGCCTGAAGTTCGTGAACTCGGACCGCACATTCGCGTCCGCCATGGAGTGGCTCAATTCCACCGGGCGCCTCAGTGGCGTCATCTCATGCTACGAAGACATCAAGGGGGCGGCCGCCAGAGCCGTTTCCGCAGGACGCTTCCCTGCGGTATGGCTTTCGCGCGAGCGCACGCCCTCTACGCGCACCGCCGCCGACAACACCAGCGTCACCGGCGGCCGCCGACACCGCGCACGGCGCGCCCGCGAAGCGTTCGTGGCGCTCGACACCGCCGCCGTCGTCGGCGAGGCGGTGCGCCATTTTCGCGAACGCACCGGCTTCCGCTCGTTCGGTTTCGTGGACAGCCGCCGCGACGAAGGCTGGTCGCGCCTGCGCGGCGACAAGTGCCTCGCCGAACTGCGCCGCCTCGGCCTCCGCGGCGAGCGCTTCCGCACCTCGTCGGACCTTGCGGAAATGGCGGGATTCCTGCGCTCCATGGAACGTCCGGCGGCCGTACTCGCGGCAAACGACGCCACGGCGGCT
>JAFSUV010000249.1 GCA_017450425.1 Kiritimatiellia bacterium | reverse complement strand
TGGAGATGCTGCCCGACACCACGAAATTCGTGCCGGCCGTGGAGCCTGCGGCGTAGGTGCCGCCGGCGGCGATGCTTTCCCTGAACGGGAATGCGGCGGTTTCCGGCCTGCCTGATGCCGTCGCCGACACGGCGGAGGCAATGAGCGCCGTAAGCGCGGCGGCTTCGAATGTTGCGGCAATTTTCATGTCATGTTCCCTTTGGTTGAGTTCCGGCCAAAACAAGCCGGCTGTCGGCGGACGGGCTTCGGCCCCGCCGCATTTCCAATTGAAACACTCCGCAGCGAAAAAGTTGTCAGAAAATTGTCAAGGCCGTGTCAAATCGCCCAGACAGGCGGAACGGAGGCGATAGCCGGCGCGGTGGACCGTTTCGATGGCATCGGCGGAGGAACCGAGCTTTTTCCTGACTTGAAGGACATGCTGGTCGAGAGTCCGCGGGCCGCCGGAATAATCAACGCCCCACACGTCGTCGAGCAGACGGTCGCGCGAAAGGACCTCGCCGGGGTGCGCGGCAAAGGCGCGCAGCAGGCCGAGTTCGCGCACGGAGAGCGTCTGGACCGGCGTTCCATCGCACGGGTCGAGCGAAAAGCGCCTGGCATCGACGATGGCGCGACCGACGCGAAACGATTCGCCGGCCGCCGGGCCGGACGAAACCGCCGCGCGCCGCAAAGCGGCCGCCACGCGCGCAAGGAG
Organism: Kiritimatiellia bacterium; assembly: GCA_017450425.1. Taxonomy (GTDB): domain Bacteria; phylum Verrucomicrobiota; class Kiritimatiellia; order RFP12; family UBA3636; genus UBA3636. The sequence goes on along the minus strand of JAFSUV010000249.1, from coordinate 7,830 downwards.
CACTTTCACCCTGAAGGGTTTGGCGATGAAGTCGTCGGCTCCGAGGCCGAGACCGAGCACCTGGTCCGTTTCGTCGGCCTTGGCGGTGAGGAAAATGATGGGAAGCGCCGGATCCGTCCGCCGCACTTCCGCGCAAACGTCGAAACCGCTCTTGCGCGGCATCATGATGTCGAGGAGCAGCAAATCCGGCCTCCTGCGCCCGACGGCGGCAAGCGCCTCCGCGCCGTCGGCGCAGGCCTGCGCTTCGTATCCCGCGCTTTCAAGCGCCACCGCGATGCCGTCGCGCAGCGTTTCGTCGTCTTCCGCAAAAATCACGAATGCCATTGCTTTCCGGTATTCCGTCGTTAAAGGCGTGGCGCATTCTATCCGAAAAGCCCGCTCCCCGCGCAAACGGCGGAATGCGCCGCGATTCCGAGGTTGTCCGAGCCTTTCAAAAATGGTAGGATTCCCGTCCATGCCGACAAGCCGCAAAAACAAAGCGCTCTTCGCGCTCGCCATCTGCGCCGTCGCCGGTTGCCGCAGCGCCGGCGACTGGCGCAAGGACGCCGATGACGCGGCGGCGCGGCGCATAGCGTCCGCCCAGTCCGCAGCCGGCGCCGTGGAAGAAGACATCGTGGTGGAAACGGCGGCGGACACGCTGCGCCGGCGTCTTCTCGTGGAGCAGAAACTCCCGATTTTCGACCCCGCCTCGCTCGGCATCAGGGCTCTGCCGACGAACCTCGACTGGAACGCGAGCGAACGGATGCTTCCCGGCGGGCGCGGCGGCGACTCGGCTTTTTCGCCCAAAGGCACCAACGCGCTCGAAATCGGCCTTCACGACGCCGTGCGCATCGCGGCGGCAAATTCGCCGGAATTCCGGGAGGCGAAAGAGGCGCTGTTCGCGACGGCGCTTGCGCTCGACCTCGAAAGCCGCACGTTCCACGGCACGCTTCTCGGCGCGATCGGCGGATCGGCCACGACGGCGCGCGAAAACGGGCGGACCGAATCCTCGCACGGCTCCGAGGCGAGCGCCGGAGTTTCCAGGACTTTTGAAAACGGCGTGGAGACGGACGCTTCGTTTGCACTCAATCTCGCCGGGATGCTGACCGGCGAGCGCCGCACGGCCTGGGGCGCGGTGGCGGACGCGGGTTTTTCGATACCGCTCCTGCGCGGCTCCGGATCGCTCGTGCGCCGCGAATCGCTGACTCAGGCCGAGCGCGATCTGGTGTACGCCGTGCGCGCCTTCGAGCAGAAGAAGCGGGAATTCGCGGTTGAAATCGAGCGAAGCTATCTTTCGCTCCTGCTGGCGATGCGCACGCGCCTCAACGAAGACGAAAACTACCGCCGCGTAATGCTCTCCACGCGGCGTTCGCGCCGCATGGCGGACGCGAACCGCATGTCGAAGACGGCGTTCGACCAGTCGCACCAGAGCGAGCTTTCGGCCCGCGCCGGATGGATCGCCGCATGCCGGTCGTACGATTCGGCGCTCGACGCCTTCAAGACCCGGCTCGGACTCCCGCCCGATTCGAAAGTGGTGCCGAAAGCCGGGGACATCCGCGATCTCAAGGCCCTCGTCGAGCGCTTCCTCGCGGAGGAGTCCGGCCGGAGCGGCGGTTCGGATTTGCCGGAGCGCGAATCGGTCGATGACGGCGAAATGAAGGAATACGCGGCGAAAGCGCTCGGCACGGCGTTCGCGAACAATCCTGTCATCGCCACCGCCCGCGACCGGGTGGAGGACGCCCAGCGCCACCTCGTGGTGGCCGAGGACGGCTTGCGCGCCGAAATGACGCTCGGGGCGAAGGCCGGCGTGGGTCACGCCGCCACGGCGACGACCAATGAAACCGGCGGGCGGCACTCGAACTTCCGCATGGACAATCCGTCCGCCACCGTCGGCCTCACGATAGACCCGGCGCTTGAACGCACGAGCGAGCGCAATTCCTACCGCAACGCGCTCATCGCGGTCGAAAGCGCGGTGCGCGACTACCAGAAGGCCGAGGACGACCTGAAGTCCGCGATCCGCGAAGACGTGCGTGCGCTGTTCCAGACCCGGGAAGCGCTCCGGATCCAGTCGAGCGCGGTCGAGCTCGCCGCCCGGCGCGTGCGGAACCAGGACTTGCTGATGGAGGCCGGGCGGGCGGACATGAAAGACCTGCTCGACGCCCAGGCCGCACTGCTCTCGGCCCAAAACTCGCTCTACCGCGCTATCACCGACCATCGGGCGCAGCAACTCGCGCTGCAGCGCGACATGGGCACGCTCGACGTCACGGCCGACGGGGTCTGGTCGGAGCCGGAAAGCCCGGTTCCAGGCGTCGCGCTGCGGCGCGGCGGCGGAGAGAAATCCGGGCGAACGGAAGGGGACGAAGCATGAAGGCGAAGAAACGCATCGTCGGCGCTGTGTGCGCCGCAGCGGCTTTGGGGGCGGCGCTTTTCGCCCTCGGCGGCGCCGGTGAGCGCGCCGGCGCCGGGACTCGCGAAGCGTTCGCCGTGGTGCGGCGCGGCACTTTGACGATAGATCTCGCGGAAGACGGCGAAATAAAGCCGAGCCAGCAATTGACGCTCAAGAGCGAAGTGGAAGGGCGCCACTCCATCATCTACATCGTGCCCGAAGGCACTCTCGTAAAGGAGGGCGACACGCTTGTCGAGCTCGACGTGGCGACGCTTGTCGATGACCGGGTGAACCAGGAAATCGCGGTGACGAACGCCGCGTCCGGTCTCGAAATGAAACGCGAAGATCTTGAAATTGCGAAAAACCAGGCCGCGTCGGACATCGAAATCGCCGAGCAGGATCTCCAGTTCGCGCGGGAAGACTTGGTAAAATACGAGGAAGGCGAATACCCGAACAGGCTCAACGAAACCAAGGGCGAGGTCGCGCTTGCGGAACAGACGCTGGAGCAGGCGCGCGAAAAGTACGAATGGTCGAAGAAACTGCACGCCGAAAACTTCCTCTCCGAGAGCGAGCTCAAGAGCGACGAGCTCGCGTGGCGGCACAGCGCCCTTGCGCTTGAAACGGCCCGCGGCAACCTGGAGTTGCTTGTCAAGTACACCTACAAGCGGGAAGTGGCCAAGCTGAGGAGCGACGCGAAGCAGAAGGAGGCCGCGCTCGAAAGGGTGCGCCGCAAGTCGGCGTCCTCGATCCTCCAGGAGCAGAGCGCGCTCCGGGCGAAGGAGAGCGAATACAACCGCCAGAAGCAGAAACTCGAGAAAATCGAGCAGCAGATTTCAAAGGCGAAAATCGTCGCCCCGATGGACGGCCAGGCGATCTACGCCACGAGCAACAAGCGTCCGTGGGACAACCAGGAGCCGCTCAAAGAGGGCGTTGACGTGTGGGAGCGGCGCGACCTCATAATCCTGCCCACGGCCGACACGTTCATCGCCTCGGTGTCCATAAGCGAGAGCGCCCTTCCGGGCATTTCCACCGGCATGACCGTGCGAATTTCGTGCGATGCCATCCCGGGCAGGGAGTTCGCGGGTTCCATCTCGAAAATCTCCCCGATACCGGACGCCGGCCGCCGCTGGATGAACCCCGACATAAAGGAATACCCGGTCGAGATCGCCATCGACGGCGGCACGGGCGAGTTGAAGAACGGCATGGGGTGCAGGGTCTCGATACGGCTCGCCGAATACGAGGACGCAGTTTCGGTGCCGGTGCAGTGCGTAGTGCGCGAGGGCGGAGAGGCGTTCGTTTGGGTGAAGGCCAAGGGCGGCACGGACAAGCGCCGTGTCGAAACCGGACTCGACAACAACCGCTTCGTTCACATCCTTTCCGGGCTTGAAGGCGGCGAAGAGGTGTCTCTCGTGCCGCCGCTCGGCGCATCGGCGCCGGAGAGCGCGAACCCGGCTGCCGGCCACGGGCGCGCGGCGCAGCCATGAGCGCCGCCGTGGAGTTCAACGACATCGAAAAGGTTTACGATGTCGGCGGAGAGCGCGTACGGGCGCTCCGCGGCGTTTCGGCGCGTTTCGAGCGCGGAAGTTTCTGGGCGATCATGGGGTCGAGCGGATCCGGCAAGAGTACGCTCCTGTCGATTCTCGGCTGCCTCGACCGCCCCACGAGCGGGACTTACCGCCTGGGCGGGCGCGACGTGTCGAAAATGAGCGACGACGCCCTTTCGGACATCCGCCTCAGGCACTTGGGGTTCGTCTTCCAGAGTTTCAACCTCGTGCAGCAGCTCACCGTGGCGGAGAACATCGCCCTGCCGCTCTACTACCAGGGCGTCAGCGAGCGGGAGAGCGCGGAAAGGGCGAAGGAGTTCGCCGGGGTGGTCGGTCTTGCAGGGCGGCTCGGACACCGCCCGTCGCAGCTCTCCGGCGGGCAGCAGCAGCGGGCGGCGATCGCAAGGGCGCTTGCCACGAATCCCACGCTCATCCTCGCGGACGAGCCGACCGGCAATCTCGACACCGCCACGAGCGTCGAAATAATGCGCCTCTTCGCCTCGCTTCACGAGAGCGGCAAGACGATTGTCATGGTGACGCACGAGCCGGACATCGCGGAATGGGCGGAGCACCGGCTCGTCTTGCGCGACGGCCTGATCGTCGAGTGCGCCTGACTAGAGACCGAGCGCGTCGAGCCAGCGCAGCTCGCGCAGCCGCATCGCCCGGAACCCTGCCGCCGCGGCGTCGTCTGATCCGGCAAGGTGGTCGAATCCGTGGGCGATGTAGAGCATGAGTTCGTGCGCGGCGCTCCACGGGGCGTCCCTTTCCTGCGGCAAAAGCGGAGGCCCGTCCTTCGCCCCGCGCCGCTCGGCCTGCCGCACCGCTTCGGCGGGGTTGACCAAAAGCTCCCCGTGCGCCCCCTGCGCCGGAGTCGCGCAGTAGCGGAGCGTTATCACGTCCGTCGGGCCGGCGACCCCCATGACCGCCGCGTGGGCCGCCGCCGACGCCCTGTCGCCGTGCAGGACGACCAGAACGCTTTCGAGCGTTTCCATGCCGCGCCTCGCCGCAAGCGCTTCGGCCTTTCCGGCGAAAAACGCCGCTGCGGAGCGCACCGCCGAGATGCCGGCCGGCAGGACGCCGCCGAACCTATTCGCCACCGCGATTTTCATTGTCTGCCCGGTCGGCCGCGTCCTTGCGCGCGTCGCCATCGGCGTCCTTGCCTTCGCCGGGCTTGTCGCCGGGGTAGGAGATGCGGCCGTGAAGCGCCGTCGCCAAAGTGGAGGAAAAGGACCTGCGGATTTCCACGACATCGGCGAAAGTGAGCGGAGAAGCGTCCAGCTGCCCGTCCCGAATCTTCGCCGACACCACGGCATCCACCTTTTTCTCCAGCACTGCGGGATCGGGATTGGGGATCGAGCGCGACGCCGCTTCCACGCTGTCGGCGAGCATTATGATCGCGGACTCCGCCGAGCCGGGACGCGGCCCCGCGTAGCGGAAGCGGTTTTCATCGACCGAAGCCGCATCCTCCCTGTTGTCCGTTTCCGCCGCCTTTGCCTCGGCCTGGCGGCGCGCCTTGTCGAGGAAATACGCCATCGAGGACGTTCCGTGATGCTCCGCGATAATCGCCCGGATCGGAGCCGGGAGCCGATCGGCGTCCGCCATCGCCATGCCGTCCCGCACATGGGCCGCAAGAACGAGGGCGGACATCGCCGGCGAGAGCGAATCGTGCGGGTTGACGCCGCCGAAGCCGATGTTTTCGGTGAATTTTTCCGGAGCCGACAACTTCCCGATGTCGTGGTAGTAGGCGCCGACCCGTGCGAGGAGCGGATCCGCCCCGACCGCTTCGGCCGCGGTTTCGGCAAGGTTCGCGACCATGAGGCTGTGGTGGAACGTCCCCGGCGCTTCGAGGCTCAAGCGGCGCAGCAGCGGATTCGACAGGTCCGCCCAGTGGTCGAGTTTTATCGCGCTGCAGGTCGCGAAAAGCCTCTCGAGCGCCGGCAGCAGGGCAAGCGCGGCCGCCGGCGCCGCCGCAAGCGCCAGCGCCACGGCAAAAAGCGAAATCCGGGCGAACCGTATGACGGCGCCGGGGTCGGAGCACGACGAGGCGCACAGGCGCGTACCGAAGCCCGGAACCGCCCAGATGGCGAAAAACAGGCCGAAAATCTGCACGAGCCCCAGCGCCGCCAGACGGCTCGCAAGCGGGCCGCGCCTGTGCACTCCGGCGACCGCGAGGGGCGCGGACACAGCGGCGAACACTCCGCAAAGCGCCGCGGAAAGACCTGCGGAATGGGGCACGAACAAAACGTTTTGCACGGCCATCGCAAGGCCGAGCGACATCCCGGCCCCGATGCCGGCGAGAAGCGTCGCGAGCGCCGGCGCAAACAGGTACGGCAGAAACATCGCCGCCACATGGGCGCACGCGGCGTTGTCCCCGATCGAGCGCGGCCCCGGCATCGCGAAGGCGAAGTACTCCGTGCCGAGATGGAGGGCGGCTGCGCAGAGCAGGTCCGAAAACGCAGCCACCGTGCCGAGCATCAGGATGCGCGAATTTCTGGCCAGGACTTCCGGCGCCAGCCACCCGAGCGCCAGCCGCCCGCAAATCACCGCGCACACCATCACCGCCATGTCAACGGCCACGGTGTGCAGCGGCGGGGCGTCTGCGGACATCGCCCCGATCGACCCCGGCGCCATGAGCGACATCGCCAGCGACACCGCCACGACGAGCGAGATGTAGAACACGGCGAGCGGAGTGCCGTTGCGGAACGAACCGCCCCCGCCGAAAGCCTTGCGCTGCTTGCGGAGTCGGACGATTCGCCGGATGCGGCTTTTCGAGATTTCGTCGTTCACGCGCGTTATTCTACCACGGAACCGGACGCCCTGCCCTTTCGCGCCGGCGCTTACGTGTAGCGCAGGACTTCGTCCACCGTCGTGGTGCCGTCGAGCACGTTGCGGATGCCGTCTTCGCGCATCGTGCGCATGCCCAGCTCGCGCGCTTTCTCGCGGATGGTGAGCGTGGGCTTGCGGTCGTTGATGAGAAGCCGGATGGGATCGGTCACGCGCAGATATTCGTAAAGACCCTTGCGCCCCTTGTAGCCGGATTTGTTGCAAACGTCGCAGCCGGCGCCGAAGGCGAACTGGCGACCCGCGACCTGGTCTGCCGTGAGGCCGAGCTTCTGGAGCTGCTCCGGCGTCGGATCGTAGAACGTGCGGCAGTTCGTGCAGATCTTGCGGACGAGACGCTGTCCGAGGCACGCGTTGAGCGTCGAGGCGATGAGGTACGGCGCGACGTCCATGTCAACAAGGCGCGTCACGGCGCCGGCGGCGTCGTTCGTGTGGAGCGTCGAAAACACCAGGTGGCCGGTGAGCGACGCCTGCACCGCGATTTGCGCCGTCTCGAGGTCGCGGATTTCGCCGACCATGATGACGTCCGGGTCCTGGCGCAAAAACGCGCGCAGCACGAGCGGGAACGTATTGCCCTGGATCGGATTCACCGGCACCTGCACGAGACCGTCGATGTCGTATTCGACGGGCTCTTCGGCCGTGAGGATCTTGGTGCCTTCCTTGTTGATCCGGCGCAGGCACGAATACAGGGTCGTCGTCTTGCCCGAACCCGTCGGACCCGTCACGATCACGATGCCGTTCGGCTTGTCGATGTCTTCGCCGATGTTGTTGTAAACATCGTCCGGCATGCCGAGGTTCTCCAGGTCGAGCGACACCACGGAGCGGTCGAGCACGCGAAGCACCACCGATTCGCCGAACGCGGTGGGAAGACACGATACGCGCAGGTCGATGACGCGCCCGCCGACCGGCAGCTCGATGCGGCCGTCCTGCGGCAGGCGCCGCTCGGCGATGTTGAGGTTCGACATGACCTTCACGCGCGAAATCACGGGCGTCGCGAGCGACTTGGGCGGCGCCGTCATCTCGTAGAGCGCGCCGTCCACGCGGTAGCGGATTTTGAACTCCTTCTCGAACGGCTCGAAG
>JAFSUV010000248.1 GCA_017450425.1 Kiritimatiellia bacterium | reverse complement strand
GTCGGCCGCGACGGCGCTCGCCGTCGCCGGCGCCGCAGCGCCGGAAAGCGCGTCGCAAATGCCGGCAACGCTCTGCGCCGCGCTCTTCCGGCCGCTGTGCGGCTCGACCGGCGCCGCCGTCGCGGTGTCGTCCGCGTTTTTCTCGGCCCTTTTCTGCGGCGCGTTCTACCTCGCGCTCGTTGCGTTTTTCCACTTGGCGATCAGGCCGCAAATCATGCGCGACGACATTCGAGACGGCGCCTTCCACGCCGCGCTCTGTCCGCGCATCGCGGCGTTCGTCGCGGTCGTCGCCTTTGCGGCGTCACCTGCTGCGGCGAGGCTGTCTTCTGGCGAAGTTCCAGGCGCGGTCGTGCCCTTTCTCTACGCAACGGCGTTTGCGCTGCTGCTTCACGCGCGCTCGGCGGATGCCTTCACGCTCCTTGTCGCCGGCGCCGCAATCGCCGGCGCCTGTGCGGGAGTGTCCCCGGTGGCGGCGCTTGCCGCCCCGCTCGCCGTGGCCGCGATCGCCATCGCGTCGCCCGAGACGGACGACCGGCGCGATCCCGTGGCCCGCTTTATCGTCTGCCTTGCCGCCTTCGCCGCCGCAGCAGCAGTTTCCGCCCTGATCGCGAGCGCGGCCTTTTCCGCCGCCGCAAGGGAAGCCGATCCCGCTGGCGCGCCCCGCGCGGCGCGCGCACTTGCGGCCCATGCCGCCGCAATGGTTGCGGCGATGGGATGCAATGACCGGCTTTTCGGCCTGGAACCCGGAAATTTGCGCTTTGCCGGTGCGCTCGTGTTCGCGCCTTTCGTCGTCATGCTCTTCAGCGCCCGGCCCGCGCTTTCCGACGACAACCGCTCGTGGGGGCTTCGCATATTCAACGGCGCCGTTGCGCTCGGATCCGCGGTGTCGCTTTTCGGCTCGTCCGTTTCACCGGTCGAGGCGGTCGCCAAGACCGTTTTCGAAGCGCCAGCCGCGGCGGCCTGCGCTTCAACCCTTGCCTACGCGCTGCTGGCGTTCCACATCCAGGCCCTGCGCGCGCACGAGGAGCACGCGCTTGGGGAAACGGCCAAAAGCGGGAAAAGACGCGCCAGCGCGGTCGGAATCTCGCTGCTCGCCGCTTTTTCGGTCGCTGCGCTCTTTTTCTTCGCATCGGCCGTCCGGCTTGCGCCGGGCGCATCGGCTTCGATCTGGCGGTATCTTGCGAAAACCGTGCTTGACGGCGCCGGGACGTGCGAGACGATCTGCACCGACGGTGCGCTTAAGCCCCTGCTGGAACTGGAGGCGGCCGAGCGCGGCGTGCGCCTATCCGTGGTTCCGGCCGGCGATTCGGTCTTTCGCCACGGCGTACCGCCGCGCCTCGTGGCCGCTACCCGCGATCCCGGCCAGTGGACGGACGCCGGCGAGCCTGTCGCCGTAAACGGCATCGTCTTTTGCGGCGAGGGCGGACGCGCTGCGGCGAACATCGACGAAATGCTCAAGGCGTGGATTGCAGTGTCGGACAAGTCGGTCGGCAAGTTCCGCCGGGCGCGGCGGCGCGGGGAAACCGCTGCGAAAGCCGCGCGCATCCTCGGCAACTGCGTGGTGGCGACGGGCGGCGAGCTCGCGAGGCGTCTGGCCGGTGCGGGGAAGCGCGAAGAGGCGCGCATGGTCGTGGCGAAGGCGCTGCGATTCAAGCCGTCTTCCCCGATGCTCGCCCTCTCCGCGCTGTCGCTCTACGGCACCGGCGCCGAAGTGTACGGAATAAAGGCCGTAAAAACCCCGCTGGCCGGCGCGATCGGCACTGAAGCCGGTCTCGCCGAACTCGCCCGCGCCGAGACGCTGCCGGTTGATTCGGTCACAGAGGTTTTTCTCGCGCCCGGCTTCGTGCGCCTTGGTTCGCCGGCGAGGGCGTTCGCCGCGCTGAACCGGGCCGGCGTCGCGGCCGGCGAGGCGTGGCGGGAGTTCAAGCCCGGAATTGCGGCGGTCGCGGGGCGCGTCGCGCTCCTCGAAGGCGACCGCGACGTGGCGAAGCGATTCTTCAAGGAAGCGCTCGCGCTTTCGGGCGGCGGCGACCGCACTGCGGCATTCGCGCTGGAATTTCTCTTCGCGCCTGTCGCGCGGACGGACGAAGACTTCGCCGCGCATGCCAAGAGGCTTTCCGCGCTGGGAGCCACGCCCGAGGCGCTCCTCATGGACCGCTGCCGCTTCACAGAGCGCGGCGGCGCACCGGTTCTCGCGCGGATGCTCATCGACAGGCAGATACGCGACGACGAGGAAAACACCCTGCTGCGCATCATGCGGTTCGAGCGCGCCATAGACGACACCGCCGCCGCAACCGACCGTGACTACCGCCGCCGCCGCCGCGCCGCCGCCGCCGAAGATTATGAAAAACTCCGCGAAAATCCCGGTGCGTGGCGCGTCAGGATTGCGCTCGACTCGGCGCGGATGTGGCTCATCGACGGCGACGCCGCCCTTGCGCGCAGCGAACTTGCCGCCGCCGCGATCGACTTTCCGAAGGAGACGCGGATTCTGCGGCCGCTGATTTCGCTCGACGGCGCGATCGGGCTGGCCGACTCGAAACGGGGGCACCTTGAGGACCTCTGTCGCTGCGACGCCACGGTCGCCGCAGCCGTAGCCTCGTGCGGGGTCGAAGATGCGCTCGACATGTTCCCCGACGCGCCTCCAGATCAAGCATCGCTCCTCCGTGCGACGCTTGAAGAAGAGTTTTTCGCACGATTCCACGACGGCGATCGCGCTGCGGAATACGGCGGAGCCGCCGCCGTTTGCGCAAAAGAATACAGTGCGGCAAAAACGGCATTCGACACCGTTTTCCACTCGGAAGCCATGATTCCGGAAGATTGAGGAAAAGAAATGAACGAAGAAAACCACCATTGCGACGGCAATTGCGAACACTGCTCCCACGCCTCCGAAGAGCGCGACAGCGCCGCCTGCAAAATCATCCAGAACCTTTCCGGCGTGAAAAACGCCGTTGTCGTCATGTCCGGCAAGGGCGGCGTCGGCAAAAGCTCCGTGGCCGTGAATCTCGCGGCCGCGCTTGCCCTTGAAGGCAAGAAGGTGGGGCTTCTCGACGTGGACGTGCACGGGCCGTCGGTCGTGGAGATGCTGGGACTCAGAGGCATGCCGCTCATGGCGACCGAGGACGGCCGCATCGCACCCGTCGAGGCGCACGGCGTCAAGATCATGAGCGTCGGCCTCGCGGTCTCCGACCCGGATGCCGCCGTCGTCTGGCGCGGCCCGATGAAAATCGGCGTCATCCAGCAGTTCCTTTCGCAAGTCGATTGGGGCGCGCTCGACTGGCTCATCGTCGATTCGCCGCCCGGCACCGGCGACGAGCCGCTCACGGTCTGCCAGTCCATCCCCAACCCGCTCGGGGCGGTGATCGTGACGACCCCCCAGCGCGTGGCGGCGGCGGACGTGTCGCGCTCCCTGGCGTTCTGCGATTCCCTGCCCTTCCCCGTCGTCGGCATCGTGGAAAACATGGCGGGGTTCGTCTGCCCGCATTGCGGAGGGCGCGTCGAGCCGTTCGGCACGGGCGCTGCGGACGCCCTTTCGGAAAAATACGATGCGCCGGTCCTCGGTCGCATCCCGCTCGACCCGCGCGTTTGCGCGAGCGGCGACGAAGGGCGGCCGTTCGTCGGCGCACTGGCCGGCACGCCTGTCGGGAAAGAGTTCGCGAAAATCGTCGCCGCCCTCGAAAAGGCCGCAGCGGAACGCTGATGGAAACGCCATGCGCTACGCGATAGTCTCAGACATCCACGGAAACCTCCAGGCGTGGAACACCGTGCTTGCCGACGCCGCAGTGCGCGGCGTTGAGCGCATCCTGTGCCTTGGCGACGTCGTGGGCTACGGGCCGCAGCCGGCGCAGACGCTCCGCTCCGTGCATTCCAAATGCGCGGCTTTCACGCTCGGCAACCACGATGCCGTCATCTGCGGCAGAATGCCGGCCGAGGCGTTCAACGACCGCGCGCGGCGCTCCATCGAATGGTCGAAGCGCCGCCTCGGCGCCGCCGCCGCCGCGTTTTTCGCCGATCTCCCCCTCGCGATCGTCGGCGACGACGTGCGCTGCACGCACGGATCGCCCGCCGATCCCGCCTCGTTCGCCTACGTGAACACGGCGGACGACGCCGCGGAAGCGTTCCGGGCCGTGTCCGAGCAGCTTCTTTTCTGCGGCCACACGCACACGCCCGCGCTTTTCGTGATCGGCGAAAGCGGCGTCGCGCGCGAAACCGAACCGCGCGATTTCGCGCTCGAAAGCGGCAAGCGCTACCTCGTGAACGTCGGCTCGGTCGGGTCGCCGCGCGGCGGCGATCCGCGCGCGAGTTACGTGATCTGGGATGACGCGGCGAAGTCCGTCTATTTCGTGCGCGTGTCGTTCGACCTCGACTCGTTCCGCGCCGCCGTCGCGGCAGCCGCTTGCGGCGTCGATCCGCTCAGCCCCGGCGACGTGCCGCTGCTCGCGTCCGCTTCCGGCGCGACCGTGGCGCAAGTGCGGGAGGAAACGGATTTTTCGCCGCGCAGCGACATGCGTGTCGCTCCGTCGGGC
>JAFSUV010000247.1 GCA_017450425.1 Kiritimatiellia bacterium | reverse complement strand
GTACCAGATGTCAAAATGGTCTGCAATGCCCGTGAGACGAATGCATGGGGATTTGACATGGGGATTTGATATACTGGCCGACGTTTGCGGATAAAACGCCCGCGAGTTAGATTTTAGGTTGCAAAGCCATGCTGTCCCTGCTTCAAAATTCCAGTCTTGCCGATCTTTGGGGGCCTCTCCGGCTCGCCTCTTCGCACCTTTTTCTCATGGGGCTTGCGGCGTCCGCCGCCGCATTGGCCGTGCTGCTCGCCCTGCCGCGCTTCTTCGGCTCGCTTCCGCGGGATCGCGGCAAAGTGCTTGTCGCCGACGGCAAGGTCTCCGCCGGAAAACCCACAGGCGCCGGACTGCCGCTTTTTCTGCTCTCTCTCCCCGCGCTTTTGCTGGCTCTGCCTGTTGGCGAGTGCGGCAACATCCGCTTTTTTTCATCCCGCCAATGGCAAATCGTGGGTTGCCTCGCCCTGGCGATGACAACCGGGTATCTCGACGATCGCTCGGAAAAGGAATGGGGTCGGCTGCGCAAGGGTCTGCTTGACCTTCTCGTCGCTTTTCTCGCCGCGCTGGCCCTGTCGCACTGCCAGAATGTCGAAGTCTGGCTGCCGGTCACGAAACTGTCGTTTTCCGTTCCTTGGCCGCTGTACACGGCAGTCTGTACGCCGATTCTCTGGTTTACGATCAATTCCACCAACTGTTCCGACGGCGTGGATGGTCTTGCCGGCACGCTCACGCTCATTTCGCTCGCCACGCTGGCCGGCATTCTCTACGTTGTCGTAGGCCACGAAGCGGTGGCGGGCTACCTGCTGCTGCCGCACAACCCCGAAGGCGCGCAGTGGGCCATTCTCTGCCTCGCATTCTGCGGCGCGACCGCAGGATACCTCTGGTACAACGCATGGCCGAGCCAGGTGCTGATGGGCGACGCCGGATCGAGGACGCTCGGGCTGCTTGTCGGCGTCGCAGCGCTCGCGGCCGGCAATCCGTTTCTCGTGCTTGTCACGGCTCCCGTCGTTTTCATAAACGGCGGAACCGGGCTTGTGAAAATCGTGCTCCTGAAGCTTCTCGCACGGTGCGGGTTCAACATAGGCGCCGCCGAAGGCGCGTCGCGCGCTTCCGGCGGAAACGCGGCGCAAAGCCGTCCGTGCTGGCTCGCGCGGAGACTTCGCTCCGTGCGCTTCCCCCTTCACGACGAGGCGAAGACCGAATTGCACTGGAGCAATCCGCAAGTCCTCATGCGCTTTGCGCTGATACAGGCGGGCGTCATGCCGTTGCTGTTGCTGCTGCTGCTGAAAATACGCTAGGCGAAGAAACCGCTAGACGCCGGGACCGGGGACGAACCTCTCGATCGCCGCGGCGACGCCGTCCTCGCCGTTCGACAGCGTGCGGAAACGCGCCGCAGCCGCGACTTGAGGCGTGGCGTTGGCCATCGCGACTCCGTACCCCGCCACTTCGACCATCGACAGGTCGTTCAGGCCGTCGCCTATCGCCATGCATGCGTCAAGCCCGAATCCGAGGTGTGCGGCGAGGCGTTTCAACGCCTCGCCCTTGTTGGCCAGGGGGTCGTTCATCTCGACGTTGTTCGGCGTTGACTGCGTGAGGACGAGCTGCGGGACCTCGCGCGCGAGCGCATCCCGCACCGCAGGCACAGCATCCCATTCCCGTGCGAAGCACATCACTTTCTGCACCGGCTTGCCGAGCGAGGCGACGTGCGCCTTCAAGTCCGGCACGGGATGGCGCAATTCGCGGATCATCTTGAGGTAATGGGCGTCCGGGGCGTATTCTTCGGCCTTGTCGATCATCGCGGCGGACATCCAGCCCCAATTGTCCTGATAGCAGTCGTAGATGACATCGAAGCGGTCGAGCAGCGTCATCGCGGAAAGTGCCGTCGCGAGCGGAATTTCCGCCCGCGACAGCACGGTTTCGGTGCGCCGGTCGAAAACCTGGGCGCCGTTCACGGTGATTGCATAGCGGACGAACGGCAAATCGCGGATTTCTTCGGGAATCCCGCCGAAAAACCTGCCGGTCGTCGGCACGATTTCGATTCCGGCCGCAGCCGCCCTTTCGAGAGCGGCGCGGTTTCGGGGCGAGAGTTTCTTCTCCGGGTCGAGAAGCGTTCCGTCCAAATCGAGGGCGATGATGGCAATCGGTTCGTTCATCCGAGGTTTCTCCGGCCTCAAGTATAGTCTAAAAAGTCCAGTTCAACTGCCACCGGAAGAAAAACGCATTCTTTGAAGATGCGTAGTACGAACCCGGCTGGTAGAGCTCGAGGAAAAGGTGGCCGTCAAGGGCTCCGAGCGAGCCGGAAGCGACGGGGAACGACCAGTAGAGCGATTCGAGGAACCCGCGGTACGATCCGCCGCCCGCGCCGTCGGATTCGCCGGCCCACACGGGTCCGGCGGCGAGCCGGACTGCGTTCTCCTTGCGCTCTCCCCACGCGGCGCCGGTTTCAAGCCATGTCATGGCCAGATTGCGCCATGTGCCCACGCCGTCGCCGTCGAACGAGTAGAGCATGAGTTCGCTGATCCACGGATAGCGGCCGTAGAGAATGTTGAAATCCTCGCGGCGCTGCGTCTCGGGATCGTCGCCCGAAAGGTACAGCGCATTTGCCGAAGCGTAGATGCCGCGCTCCGGTCCGGTGCCGGACATCCCGTCGCGCCGCAGGCTCGCAAAGCCGAAGAATGCGCGCCTGTCGTAGCCGGAGTTGCCGCTCGCCTGCACGGCGCCTTCAAGCTCGGCGCTCCACCCGGCGGAAAACCGCGGCATGAGGCGAGCCCCGACCGTATGGACGTCCTCGCGCCCCATTCGGGTGCCGTCGGGCTGCGTCCAGGAGGTGTCGAGGAGCCACACGTAGTAAAGCCCCCATCCGAGCGCTTCGGAAGACCGGTCTTCGTAGAAAAATCCGGCACTGCCTTCGTCCATGCCGTTGTATCCGCCGCCGAGGCCCGTTAGGTCCCGATGCTCGTGGCCGAGCGCGAGATCGGTCTCGCACGAACCGTAGAACGCAAACACGTCGAGTGTTTTCCTGTCGCCCGGCCTGAGCCGCAGGTGCGCACCGTCGAAGAACTGCGTGCGAGAGCCGTCCTTTGCCGTGCCTTCGGCGAAGAGCCTGCCCGATCCGAGCAAAAGATCCTGGCGGCCCAGCGTGAGGTCGGCCGCTCCGTCGAAGAGCCCGCGAAGCGAAATCTTGAGCTGGTCGAGGAGGATTTCGTCCGGGAACTCGTAGGACTTGCCGCCGATGTTGCGCACGCGAAACTCGTCCGTCGCGCGCACGTCGAACGAAACCGCGTCGCCGGCGTCGATTCCGGCGCCGACGCGCGTGCGGACGCGGAAGTAGTCGTTGCGCCCGCCGCGCGTGACCGCAGGGTCGGCGGTGCGGATCGGGATGTTGTCGAACGATTCCTGCCGCAGCCGCACGTCGCCGCCTGCGCGCACCGACACCGCAGGTGCGGTTTCGAGAGCGCTGGAGTCCGGCGCCTCGATGTCGTCCGCGCCGCCTGTATCGGCGGCCCTGGCAAGCGGGGTTGTCGCGGCGAGCGCGACAGCCATTGCCGAGCGAACGAACCATGAATGGATTTTTTTCATTTGATTTTTCAATTTTTTTTTGCGGTCGCAGCCGCCCGGAAATCGGGTGTTGCCCGCAAGTGGGGCGCATTGTATCTGTTTCTATTAATAGAGTCAAGCGCGATTTTGGCTGGAAGTCTGACGGGAGTTTCAGCGGAAATCGGCGAATGCGGCTTCCATCGTGCGCGACACTGCGGCGCGGGCTTCCGACCGGGCCGCCGCGGCGCGTTCGCGGCGCACCTGCGCCGGATCGCGCCACTCCGGATCCGGCGAGGGCAATTCGCGCGGAATGGAGAACCAGACGTTGCGCCCGCCGACCTCGCGCTCCACATCGGCGATGAATTCCGGCGAAGGGACCACGCGCATTTCGTCCGGCAGATCCATCGTGACCGTTTCGCCCGACGGCGGCTGCACGGAGACGCGCACCTTGACGCCCTCGGTCGCGCTCGCGTGCTTGCGGAGCGTGGCGAGGAGCGCTTCAAGCCCCTCGCGCGAAGTCCGGCGCGCGCCGGAGAGCACGAGGCCGACTCCGCGCGCGTAGCGCATGGGCACGAGTTCGGCCGCGATGAAGTTGCGGAGCGTGATCGACGCTTCGAGGCGGAAACTCGGTTCGAGCCACCCCTCGAAAAGGTAGGCGCGGTTGACGGCCGGCAAATCGCGCTGCGGCTCGCCCCACTCGCGCCGCTCGTCGGGGATTCGCAGCAGCAACTGGTAGTCGCGCGCGAAAACCGGGATTTCCGTTTTCGCGACGTCGTCCTCCAGCTGCAGTTTCACCCAGTTGCGCCCCATTTTATCGACTCGCGGCTGGACAGCCGAAACGAAAGCGATGAAGCGCACCGGGGTTTTGAGTTCGTTGCGAACCGTCCGCTGCGCGCGGGACTCGGCCTGCCACTTGGCCATTTCGTCGGCGAAGCCCGGATCCCGCGCGCCGCCGGGCCAGTCGGTCTCGACCGGTCGCACCGGCGGTATTTGCGCGAACTGCCCGCGGATGCCGGCCAACCGCTCCGCGAGTCCGGCCTGCTCCTCCAGAATGCCGTGCAGCGAGCCGAAACTGCGCGAGAGGTTCCTGAAGCGCGCGATCGGGTGGCCGGATATGTACGTGCCGAGCAGTTCCTTTTCGGCGAGCTGCTTTTCAAGCTCCGGCATCTGCGGCACCGACGCGTTCGCCTGCTCGATTTCGCGCTGCGCCGAGTCGGCTTCGCCGCCGCCGTCGCCGTTTCCGAGCATGAGGTCGAAAAGCGAGCCCTGACCGACCGCCCTGTCGCGCCGGTCCGACTCGGCGCGCGCCACTGCGGACGGCAGGGCGGCGATGAGCGCCGCGCGGTGGTAGCCAAAGCCGTCCAGCGCCCCGGTGCGCGCGAGCGCGTCGAGGACGCGGGCGTTCACTATCGCGTCCGCCCGGGAGAGGAAGTCGTGCAGACTGCCGTAGTCGCCGTTTTTCCGGCGCTCTTCGACGATTTTCGCCGCTGCGAGGTCGCCCACGCCCTTTATGCCGGCGAGTCCGTACCGTATGCCGAACTCCTTGCCGGAGTCCGAATCGGGCGGCAGCTTCTCCGGCGTGAAACGCGAGAAGGACTTGTTCACGTCCGGGCTCAGGATGTCGTAGCCCATGCCCTCCGCCTCGGCGATGGCGAGCGGGAGCTTGTCCGCATTGCCGATTTCGTTGGAAATCTGCGCGCACATGTATTCGGCGGGGTAGTGGGTCTTGAGCCAGCCTGTCTGGTATGCGACGTACGCGTAGCATACGGAATGCGACTTATTGAATGCGTATTTTGCGAATTCGGTCCAGTCGTTCCAGATTTTGTCGATGAGCTTTTCGGCCGCGGCGCGGTTCCCGGACACAGGCGGCACGTCCATGAAGCGCGGATTTGCGAGGCACCCGTCGTGGAACTTGGCCTTGAGCTTTTCCATCGTGGCGAGCTGCTTCTTGCCCATCGCCTTGCGCAAGGTGTCGCTCTCGCCGCGCGTGAAGCCGCCCATCGAGCGGCTGAGGAGCATCACCTGCTCCTGGTAAACCGTGATGCCGTACGTCTCTTCGAGGTATTCCTCCATGAGCGGGTGGTCGTAGCGCACCTCCTGGCGGCCGTTTTTGCGGGCGATGAAGTCCGGGATGTAGGCCATGGGGCCGGGGCGGTAGAGGGCGTTCATCGCCACGAGATCGCCGAAGCGCGTGGGGCGCAGCGCCTGAAGGTGCTTCTTCATGCCGTCCGACTCGAACTGGAAAAGGCCGGTCGTCTCCCCGCGCTGGAAAAGGGCGAACGTGGCCTTGTCGTCGAGCGGGATCTTCGACAGGTCTATTTCCTCGCCGCGGGTTTCCCTGATCGCGGCGAGACACTCGCGGAAGACGGACAGCGTCGCGAGACCGAGGAAGTCCATCTTCAGCAGCCCGATGGGCTCGACGTAATGGCCGTCGTACTGGGTCGTGTAGAATTTGCAGCCGTCGATCGGGGTCGGCATCACGGGAATGGTGTCGGCAAGCGGGTCGCGGGAGATGATGATGCCGCAGGCGTGGACGCCGGGTTGCCTTAGGCAGCCGTCTATGCGCTCGGAGATGGACAGGATCCTGCGCACGATCGGCACGCCGTGCTGGCGCTCTTCCGCCAGGTCCGGCGAGGCCCTGTAGGCGTCGTCGAAGTTTTTGATCGACGGCCCGGCCGGCACGAGATCCATGAGGTGCCGGGTGTCCGCGAGCGGATAGCCGAGCGCCTTGCCGACGTCGCGAATGCAGGACTTCGGGGCCATAGAGCCGAAGGTGATGATGTGGGCGACATGGTCGTAGCCGTATTTTTCGGCCACGTAGTCCATCACCCTGCCGCGATGCGCGTCCTCGAAGTCCTCGTCGATGTCGGGCATCGAAATGCGGTCCGGGTTGAGAAACCGCTCGAAGAGCAGGTGGTACGGAATCGGATCGACATCGGTTATGCCGAGGCAGTACGCCACGGCCGAGCCTGCGGCGGAGCCGCGCCCGGGGCCGACGAGTATCCCCATCCTTTTCGCCGCTTCGACATAGTCGTTGACAATCAGGAAGTAGCCCGGGAAACCCATGTTGCGGATCGTGTCGAGCTCGAAGTCGATCCGCTCGCGCTTTTCCGCGTCGAAGGCGTCGCCCGGCCAGCGCCGGGCCGCGCCTTCGAGCGTGAGATGGCGCAGGTAGTCGGCCTCGAGCAGGATGCGCCTCAGGCGCGAGTCGCCCTCCGGCGTGCCTCCGCCGAAGCGCTCGAACGACGACGGGAGGAACTGCCCCGCGATCGATTCGGAAGACGGGTATTTTTGCGCGATCGTTTCCTCGGTGCCGAACGATTCGGGAATCGGAAACACGGGCATGATCGGCGGCCGTTCCAGCTCGTACCGCTCCACTTTTGCCGCGACTTCGAGCGTGTTTTCGATGACTTCGGGGTGGTCCGGGAAGAGGTCGGCCATTTCGTCGCCGCTCTTGAGCCAGTCCTGGCGCGTGTAGCGAAGGCGCTTCGTGTCCGATTCCAGCGCTTGCGTGCCGAGGCACAGCAGGATGTCGTGCGCTTCGGCGTCCTCCTTCATGAGAAAATGCGTGTCGTTG
>JAFSUV010000246.1 GCA_017450425.1 Kiritimatiellia bacterium | reverse complement strand
TGGAGCGGAGGCGGTTCTTGTCGTCGTAGAGGTTCTGTTCGCCGGCGATGACGGCGCCGGTGGCGGCGAGGCGCGTCTCGCGGCGCAGAACCGTGCCGTGCGTGGCGTCCAGTTCCTCTACGTCGTATGTCGGGAACGAAACGCCGCTAAAGGATTTGCGCGTCTCGAACACGACGCGGCCGGAGGATTGCGCGACCGTGGTCTCGGAGAGGACGCCGTCTTCGTCGAGGGATTCCACGGCGCGGCCGCGCGCGACGAGCGGGACGCCCGCGGCGTTTTCATCGAGCGTGACGGAATACGAGTAGGCGTTCGCCGGGTCGCCGAAGGCGGACGTCTGCGAGGCGGCGCGCCAGGTCTCGTGCTTTTCGACGGGAATCGACTGCGAAGAGTCGCGCGTGTGGCGGTGCCACGAACGGGAAACGAGCGTGGCGACGCCGTTTTCGAGCACGTATCGCTCTTCGAGGCGGGGTTTCAGGAAATCGTCGGGGGACTGGGTGTCGCCGGGGAGCGTTTCGCAGCCGAAGACCGTGACGAAGGCGTTTGAAATCGACGACGCTTCCGGACTCGCCGGAAAACCCTGCGAAGCCGTCAAATCCTGCCCAAAGGCAAAGGCGGGAACCGGAGCGCCGCAGCGCTGCTCGATGCGGAGCGTTTCGCGGCCCTGGGCGTCGTAGTCGTGGTATTCCCACGGGCGGTCGTTCGATTCGAGGAGGCGGAGCTTGCCGTGGCGCTGCGTCTTCGGGTCGTTCCACCACGAGGCCGAGCGCCAATGCGTGGCGCTCCCGGTGTTTTCGGCAAAATACGTTTCGCGCATGACCGCGTTGTCGCATTCGCCGACAATGGCCGAATACGTTGCCGTCTCCCCCAGAAACGCGCCGTCGGCGTCGCGGATCGTCCGCCACTCGACTTTGCCGCCGCCGTATGGCATTCCGTCGTATGATTCCAGCGTTTCGGAAAGCCGGGCGATGTTGTCCAGGCGCGTCCATACGCCGTAGTCGTCGCGGGTGAACGTCCAGTCCTCCATGGTGTTGCCGAGGCGGCTGGTCTTGACAAGGCGGATTCGGGAAGTGGAGCCGCCGGCGTTCACGATGTCCCACGTGTGTTCCAGCGCCTGTGTGGCGGTGGTGCGGATCGTGACGCGGACGCCGTTTTCAACCGGGGCGACTGTCAGGTCGCGGCCGCGCGCGTCGGAGCAGACGATGCGGCGCGAGGCGCCGGACCACGTGTCGGAAACGGTGGAGTCGGAGCGGGCGAGGACTGAAAAGAGCGACGGCGTGATGGCGACGGGGTCGTCCGCCTCAAACCATGCGAAGCCGGAAACCTGGCCCTTGCGGGGGGTGCCGAGCGGGATGCGGAACTTGAGCGACCCCAGGGACGCGCCTTCGACGGCGTCGCAGTTCCCGTTGGCGCAGCCGTCCTGGCATCCGCCGCATTCGTCCAGCCGGGAGATGTCGCCATACTCGCAGTTTTCGTCGTGGCAGTGGGTGGCGGTTTCAGACCAGACGAGCACGCCGCCGACGCGGATTTCGCCGGTGCAGACGCTGCCATCGACCGAGCAGGACGTTTCGAGATAGTCCGGCGCGGACGGGCCTATCCCGGCGTCCACGCCGTATGTGCAGGTGCACGCAATGCCGCCTGCGGCGTCCTGCTCCCACCCGCGCCGCAGGCATGGCGTGTCGAGGGGGTAGCCGCTGTCGATCCCGTATGCGCCGCCGCGCCAATCGTAGGATACGCCGCCTACGTAGCATCTGCTTCCGCCGAACCAGACGCGCGGCGAAAGGCTCAGGACATCGTGGCCGGCGCCGGCGCCGCCGGACTTCGCCCCGGCGCGCAGAAGGGGCGGCGACGGGGTCTCCGGGCGGAGGTCGGGGATGGAAAAAACGCCGGGGCGGTATGTGTGGAACGCGCCGCCGTTGATGTCCCCGGAATACCAGACTTCGCCATTCGTTTCGTCCGCGATGCCTTCCAGGACGGACAAATCGGTTTCCTCCGCCGACAGCGGGGCGCGGCATGGGCGGTGCGAGCGGTCGATGAGAACCTCGGCGGCGGAGGCCGATCCGTCGGTAAGGATGGACACCAGACGCCCGGACGCAAGCTGGATGGTCTGGCCGGTCTGGACTTCGATGTGCGGCGCCCATGCCACAAGATAGACCGGGCGCGGGGAGGCGAACGGGGTTTCGCCAGTTGCGCGGAGCCGCAGCGTCAGGCTTTCGACGGCGTCGCCGGCGAGCGGGAGGCGGACGCTGTCGGTGAACGGCGAGCGGAGGAAAGCGCCGGACGCGCCGGAGGAGTCTTCCCATTCGAGCGCACCGCCGTGAATTTCCCACGGGGCGGCGCTGGTCGGGGAGGAGGAGAGGAAGAACTGCTGCCACGCCGAGGTGCGGTTGATGGCGAATGAGCGCTCGAAGACGAGGTTCGTCCCTGCGGCCGCAAGCGCGTCGCCGTCGAGCGCGAAGCCGTCCCAGAGCTTCCAGGAGACGATCTGGTTCGTGAAGGCGGTTGCGGCGGTGGATGGTGCCGCCGTCGGGTCGAAGCCGGCGGCAAGTTTGAGCCGGAGCGTAAAGCCCGTTCCGTCGCGCGCGCCGGCGTCATCGACGGCATTCGTCCCGCCGAACCAGAACTGCTCGTAGGCGTCGGGGATGGAGTCGCAGTCCAGGTCGGAGAGGGGTGTCGCGGCGAGCGGGTCGGGGTCGGAGCCATCGACGAGGCCGTCGGAATCCGTGTCGCGGGTCAGCGGGTTTGGGCCGAGGGGGATTTCAGCGCCGTCCGGAATGCCGTCAAGATCCGTGTCCGGGAGATCCGGGTCGGTGCCGTAGCGGAAAATTTCGTCGGCGGTGGAAACGCCGTCGCCGTCGCGGTCGGGGTTTTCGAGGTCTGCGCAGGAGACCGGGACGAAGGAGAGAGAAGTGACGGCGGCGGGGATGGTGCTTGTGGTCCAGGCGTTTCCGCCGAATGATGCTCCGATTTTCATCTCACGCAGAGCCGCAGAGTCGCAAAGGTCGTAGCGGAAGACGAACGCGCCCGACGGGCGGAGCTCGGCCTGGAAGGAGACGGGAGCGTTGGTGGAGCGGTCGAGGAGGGCGTTTTGCCACGTGAGGAGCAGTGTGTTCGAGGGGGTGAAGCGGTGCCAGAAGCGGGAGGGCACGGCGGTTTCGGGCAAGAGCGGCCAGTTCGCGGCGGGGACGATTCCGAGCGTGGCCTCGAACGGGGAGAACCAGTTGTCCGTGGAAACGAGGGCGTCGCCCGCCGGGACGAACGGGTCGATTCGGCCGAAGGCGAAGACGCGGAAGGCGGAGACGAGGTTCGTGCCGACGGGGAAGGCCCAGTCCGCCGCATTGGTGGCAACGGGCGTCCAGCCGGTCGCCGAACCGGTGCGCTGCCAGCGCTCGCAGACGGTGGCGCCGGGCGGGGGGGCGAAGGAATGGACTTCGTCCGTGCCGACGCGGGAGAGGACGAAACCGCGGGCGATGTCGGCTTCTGTCAGCGAATCGACGGACGGGGCCGGTGACAGGCTCCTTGTCGGCTGCGACCCGCCGGGCTTTGAGCCGCCGACGGCGACGGCGGCGGCGAAAAGCGCGGCGGCGACAATGCGCGACGGATACGAGGCGCGGCGCATCCTTGACGCCAAGTGCCTTAAAACCCCGCTCCGCAGCACGAGCAACGAGGCAAAGACGGCAAACCACATGCCGGTCAGCGCCACGCCGAAGAGCGTCGCTTGCGCTTGAGGCTCGGCGAAGTCCACCATGGCTTCAGCGGATGATGAATGTGCCGGGATCGGTCGCAAAGCGAACGGAAACCGATTCCCCGGTCGGGTCGATGCCGCGAACCGTCAGCCGCGCGGCGTTCCAGCCTCTTGAAAACAGCCATTCGGGCGCAGAGGCGCAAAGGGCGCCGAACGCCGCGCCGTCCCCTTCGGCGGAAACGGCGAGATCATGCGGCGAGCCGAATGCCGAAATCCGCATCGAGAGCGAGAGCGTGCGCCGCGCCGGATCGACGATCTCGGCCGATTCGACGCGGTTCGTCGCCGAGGCAATGAACCACCGGCCGCCGTCCCAGCCAACCGCGAAGGTCTCCTCGCCGGGACGCAGCCCGCCGCCGTCTGCGGACGCTACCCCAAACGCGACTTCCACGGCGTTCGACACGGTGGCATCGAGCGTGACGCTCCCGGTGAACAGCCTGGCGTCGGCAAGCGCCGCCGCGCCGAGGGTGGCGTTCGTGACGCTTTCCGTATCGGCAAACTCCGAAGCCGGCGCGTCCGGCAGCTGTACCGTCGCTCCAAACGCCGGGACAGCGCACGCGGCAAAGGCGGCAATTAGGCCAATGACCTCAGTCATGGTGAAGCAAACCAACGGTTTCGTCAGACGGACAAAGGCGGCGGACGCGAATGGACAACCGCCTCATGCGCAAAATGGTATGCCATCGCGCACAAAAAAACAAGAGCGGATTGCAATGCGCCTTATCCCCCGTTTTTGAGCGATAGCGGCGGGAGGGCGGATGGGGGGTTGACGAGGGGGCGGCTTCTTTTTTAGAATCGGTGGCGTTGTCCACAAAACACTGCAACTGTCACATCATGAAAAAATACGTCTGCAAGACCTGCGGTTATGTTTACGATCCCGAGATTGGCGACCCGGAAGCCGGGATTGCCCCCGGAACGGCGTTCGAAGATCTGCCGGAAACCTGGCAATGCCCGCTCTGCGCGGTGCCGAAGAGCGAATTCGCCGAAGAGTGACAAGCGCCGACAAACGGCGAATCGAAGAGGGTTCGCAGCTGTCGCTCGACTTTTCCAAGCTTGACGGCGTGGGCGGAGTCGTGCCGGTGGTGGTGCAGCACGCGGTTTCCCGCGAGGTGCTCCTCGTCGCGTACACGGACGAAGAGGCGATGCGCGAATCGTTCGCCAGCCGCCGTCTGGTGCTTTACAGCACTTCGCGGCGGGAACGGTGGGAAAAGGGGGCTACGTCGGGGTGCCGCTTCGAGCTCGTCGAAGCGCGCGTGAATTGCGAGCAGAATTCGCTGCTCTACCTCGTCAGGCCGTGGCCCGAAGGCGCTTCGCACGGCATTTGCCACACGCGCGACGCTTCGGGCGCCCCGCGCGCGTCGTGTTTTTACCGCCGGATCGATTTCGGCACGGGTGCGCTTGCCGAATGAACGGCACGGATCCGGGAACGCGGCCGAAACTGCCGAAAAGGCGTCCCGTTTCGGAGATCCGGCTTCCGCGCCGGCGCACGGAACCGATCCTGCCGCAGTTGGAGCGCAAGCGTCTGCGGTGCCCCTACTGCGCGGCGCCTGTTTCATGGCCCCCGGAGGGGCTGCGCTGCCCGGCGTGCGGCAAGGTTTTGCGACCGCCGCCGGGGTTCGCCCCGAAGGACATGGCGCTGAGGCGCGAAGCGAAGGAAAAGATCGCGAAAGCCCGCGACAAGGCGTTGCGGGAGCTCGGGCCGCGCGCAGGCGGCGAACGCGCCAGCCGGGCCGGGTGGCTCGTCGCGGCGCTGTTCATGCTGTTTCTCGGCGCGGCGCTCGTAGGCGCCTCGCGCCGGGCGGCGCCGGGCACGGCTCCGGGACGCGACAACACGGCCTGGACGACCAACGTCATCGCCATCGCGGCGATGGCGCTGAAGCACTACAGCATCGACACCGGGCATTATCCGACGCTCCGGGAGGGCGGACTTGCCGCGCTCGGCGTCAATCCCGGCGCATCCGGCTGGAACGGGCCGTATTTGAGCGGACTCGGCAACGACGGCTGGAACAGGCCGTTTGCGTACATCCCGGCGGCGGGCGATTTGGAGATCCCGGATTTCAGGAGCGCCGGCGAGGATCGCATCTACAACACGCCCGACGACCTCGTGGCCGAGGCGGGGATGTTCCGGGTGCATCCGGATTTCATCCCGGCCGCATCGGCGGAAGGCGCCGGGGCGGGCGACGCCCCGGTTTCAGTCGTGATCGATCCGAACTGGCTGTAGCAAAGCGGCGGCCGCAACCGCTTTGCTACGCTTTCGCCCGCGCTTCGGCGGCGTGGCGGGCGGCGGCTTCGGCGGCGGCCTTTTCGGCCGCCGCGCGCGCGGCG
>JAFSUV010000245.1 GCA_017450425.1 Kiritimatiellia bacterium | reverse complement strand
CGCTCGCGGCGGCGGGCTTTCATTGCGCCGCGTTCGAGCCGGCGGGGAAGGCCGGCGGCGCGGCGGCCGTCCGGCGCGGGGCGCGGCGACTTGTCCGTTTCCTGCGTTCGCTGCCGACGCCGGCGGCGGTCTTCGCGGCCAACGACTCGCAGGGGCGGCTTGTGCTGAACGCCTGCTCCGGCGACGGGCTGCGCGTCCCGGAGGACATTGCCGTGCTCGGTGTCGATGACGACTGGCTGCGCTGCGAATCGACCGTGCCGACGCTCTCCAGCATCAGGAAGGGCGACTACCGCTGCGGGTGGATCGCGGCCGCGATGCTGGACGACCTCATGCACGGGCGATCCATCGCGAATCCCCACGTCACCGTCGCGCCGCAGGGCGTCGTCACGCGCGGATCGACGGGCTACGAGGCGATGAGCGACCCGACTGTCGCGTTGGCGGTGAAGTTCATACGGGCGCACGCGGCAGCCGGCGCCGTCGGCGTGGAGACCGTCGCCCGCGCGGCGGGCTGTTCCAGACGCTACCTCGAACGCGCCTTTCGCGGCAGGCTAGGCCGCTCCGTGCACGGAGAAATCGCCCGCGAACGCATCGAGAACGTCAAGCGCCTCCTTGAAACCGGGACCATGCCGATCGGCGAAATCATCGCCACCGCCGGCTTCTCCGGCGAAAAGCACCTTTCGACCCTTTTCAAGCGCCTCACCGGCACCACCATGCGCGATTGGCGCAGCGCCACCCGCGCAAGGGATTGAGCACCCGGATTTCTCCGCCGCCAGCGCGCCTCCCATGTCGCGCCCGGTGTGCGACCGAGCACAGCTACTGAAGCCTGCGCGCTGTGTCGAAGCGATATTCGGCGCAAAGGCGCATCCGCTCGTCGCGCGCGTCGAGGAGCGAAACGGTGTAGCGCTCGCCGCCGGGCGGCACGGTTAGGACTGCGTGGCAGCCGGTGCGGCATTGCGGCGGGACGAAGCGCCACCAGGGCCGTTCGCCGTCCGGACGCACGGGCAGTACGGTCTGGACGAGCATGGGCTGCTTTTCATCGGGCAGCGCAGGATCGAAAATCGACTCCATCGAATCGTCGGTGCAGTGCAGGTTGTCCCAGACGCACGCGATCCAGACGCGCGGCGCGAGTGCGCGGGCGAGCGCCCGTCCCAGCGCGTGGTGGCCGTGGTGGGTGACCTTGGCGACATCGACTGCGCCGACGGCCTCGCCGAGCGAGTCCTCTATGAAGACCGCGCGCCCGTCGGGATCCGTAAAGCGGTCGGAAAAGTCGCCGCACGAGGCGAACCGGAACGGCCCGTAGGAAAAGACCATCCCAAGGCTCATCGCATTTTCGTTGAGCGGCTTGTGGAATGCGCCGCGCGCGAGTCCGTCGGCGTAGAGGTCGCGGATCGAGCCGTCCGGCATGGCGAGGCGCCCGTTGGCGCAGACGTTTCGCACGGAAAAGTCCGGCGCCGCGCCGTGTTCGGGGACGAACTGGTCGGCGGCGCCGAGGCGGAAGGGCTCGACCTCAAGGCCGTCTCGCTCCCGCAGCACCTTCCATGCGGAGCGGACATGGCGGCTTACGAGAATCGCTTCCGGTGTGTCGATCGGACGCGGGTCGTCGTAGCCGGGAAAGCCGCGATCCGTGGCGCGCCGGAAGCGGAGGAACTCGGCGGCGAGGCCGATTCCGCTGCGGGCGCAGTCGGGCGAGATGCGAGCCGGCTCGGCCGGCGCTCCGGGGAACGGCGCCGGCACCGAGGGGAACTTCTGCCAGTAGGGCGTCCCGGCATGATCCTGGTGAAAATGCGATATCACGGCCCAATCGACATCGCGGCCGCGCGGATTCACGCGCATGACGTAGCGCGCGATCCATTCGCCGGCGAGCCGGTGCGGCCCGGGCACGATCGGAACGGCGTGCGGGCCGCGCGTGATCGCAGCCTGGTCGCCGCAGTCCAGCAGCATCGACGTCGAATCGGGAAATATCGCCAGCATCGATTCGCACACCCCGGTGTGGATGAAATGCACCTGAAACTCGCCTGGCTTCCATCCCCTCCAGGTTTCGCCGATCGCAGCATCTACAGTTGTGGACTCCATTGAATTGCACTCCTTCGCGGTTTGTGCCGGAAATTTTACCACTACACCTGCTTGCGGGAAAGCATGGCCGCATTCGAGCACGCATTCTCCGGTTTGCGCGGCCCGCCCCGTTGCGGTATCATTCGGGCCATGAACGCCACGGGACATGAAACGACGAAATCTGGAGCGGGAACCCGCAGCGCAAGGCAGACGCGGGGCGGTAGGATTCTCGTCGTCGTGGCCGAAATGGGGAGCAATTCCCAGCGCGAGATCGCCGGCATTTCCGGATGGGCCGGGGATCATGGCTGGAACGTCGATGTCGTGGAGGGCAGCCATTTCGGCGGAAAGCCCGACTTCGCCAAGTGGATCGACCTCTGGCGGCCGGACGGACTGCTCGTCGATCCCATGTATGCGGCGGAGGCGCTTGCCGACGAGTCCGCCGCCGCGCTGCCGCTCGTCATTTGGGACGCCGCCGCGGCCGGCGACCTGCCGGCGGGCTGCGTCCGCGTCCTG
>JAFSUV010000244.1 GCA_017450425.1 Kiritimatiellia bacterium | reverse complement strand
GTGCCGGCCTCCCATTTCCGCTGCGCGTAGCGGAAGAGCCGCGCGAGCGGCGTCGCGGAGCGCGGCGTGCGGTCGAGGGCGATGTCGGCCGCCGTCGGCTCGTCCGCCGAAAGGTGCGCGATGTGCAGCGCCGACATCGCGCCGAGCGCGTCGCCGACAAGCCGGGCGAGTTCGCCGGGGACGGCGTTGCCACTCGCGGCGGCGATGAAGAGGGCGAGATTCGGCACGTCTGGGTTTTCGCGCATGTCGCGCATCGTGGCGTCCTCGTTCGGACGCGGCGGCGGAAGCGTGGCGGCGAGCGTTTCGTCATCCATCTCCGTCGCGAGCGACCACTGTGGCGCGCCGGATACGTGCTCCACGCGCATCCACGGGATTTGGACCGCCTTTTCTACGGTGCCTTCGTCGCCCTCGCCGCTTTTTGCGGCGGGGAGGGAAAAATACGTGTCGATGCCGGTCGAAAAACAGTGGGCGAGCGCCGGATGCTTCGCGACCGGTGCCACCCGCGCCATGTACGCCTTGTAGTCTTCGAGCGTCGGCGACTCGGCGCCGGCCTCCGGCACGAAGAGATCCATTACGTGGTTCGTCGTCCCGTAGTAAACGGCGTAGCGCTCCCCTAGGGCCTCGCGGCCGAGAAAAGCCACGACCGAGCAGCGTCCCAGGCGGGTGCCTGCGGCAAATCTTGGAGGGGAAACCGAAGGTTTTTCTTGGATCATGGGCCGATCTTACGGGAAAACAAATTGCAAACGCCGCAAGCGCGGCATCGTGTGCCATTCTACAAAAAGACCGTGTATAAATCAAACAGGTCGCCGGCGATCGAGGTCGTCGCCCGCGATGCCGCCGTCTATGACATGACTTATCCCCAAAAATTTGAAAACTCGTACACACACACCCATCGATTCTCCCCGATTCTCAACGACTCTCCCCGACTTTAGGGCGTTTCGTGGAAACGCCCCTACCAGTCTGTAAGCCTTATGACGGGAACGGCGCGGCGGCGGGCCAGTAGCCGAGACTTGCGCCGCGTTCGTGGAAGAGGCGCGCGAGAAGGGCGTAGCCATCCTCGTTCAGATGCACGTCGGGGCGGTTGCCGAGGCACAGCGCGGGGGCCCACGGGAATTCGACGGCGTGGGGGCCGAACGCCTCCTTGAACGCGGCGACGCCGTCCTTCGGGAAACTCTCCCAGTAGGGCACGAGCACGAGGTAGGGGCGGTCTTCGCCGCGGCGGGCGAGCATTGTCCGGAAGAGGCCGATCAGGGTGTTGACGTCGCGCCCCCACCCGCCGTTGCCGCCCATGAAGACAATTTCGCACCAGGCGTCCGGCGCGGCGGCGGCGGACGCGAACCGGACCGGAGTCCCGGCCGGGATTTCGAGAGGCGCGTCCGTCGCGGCCCCATCCCGCTCCAGCCACAGCGTGTAGGAGATTTTCGTCGTGGGGGTGTTCCAGCGGAAGTCGCGGAAGAAGAGCCGGAACCGGGCGCCGCCGATATCCACGGGATTGACGGGGATGTCCCGCCCGAGCGCTTCCGTGAGGCGGATCCTGGCGCCGTCAGGCGCGTGGAACCCGTTGTCGGACTCGTCGCCGATCTGCACGGCCCCGGCGCCGGCCGGGAACTGGATTGGCGCGGCGGTCGCGAGCGCGATCGCGCCCTGGCGGGCGGGTATCGTGATGGCGTCCTCCCCGCCGTCGCCGGAGTTGAAGACGCGGTAGCCGTCGCCGAGGAGGGCGGCCAGCCGCGCGGGGTAGTCCTTCCCCGGCGGCATTCGCATGCCCTCCGTCACGCTGTCGCCCCAGCAGAGTATCTTGCGTATCGGATTCGTCATTGCTCGTTACTTCCCCTCTGGATTAGGATGCGCACCTCGCCCCTGTCAAACTTCTTCGCTGAGGACGCACTCCCCGCCCTTGAAGACGAGGAC